>CBJLKR010000132.1:0-6762 GCA_966423695.1 uncultured bacterium
GGCGTCGACGTGCAGGCGCCCGGCGGTGTCGAGGATGACCACATCGCAGCCCAGCCGCGTGGCCTCAGCGAGCGCACCCTCCCCCTTCGCGAACGCAATATCCTCGCGCGCCGCGAGCGTCTGCAGCTGCTCGATCGCCGCGGGGCGGCGGAAGTCGAGGCCCGCGACGAGCGGCCGGTGCCCGTCGCGCCGGGCCAGCAGCGCCAGCTTGACGGCGGTCGTCGTCTTGCCCGATCCCTGCAGGCCGACGAGCATGAGCACCGTCGGCGCCCGCGGCGCATAGCGAAGGCCCTCGGCGTTGCCGCCCAAAAGCTCGACGAGCTCGTCGTGCACCGCCTTGACCACGGTTTGGGGCGCCGTCAGGCCGGGCGAGATCTCGACACCAACAAGCCGTGCCCGCACGCGCTCCACGAACTCTTTGACGACCTTGAAGTTCACGTCCGCCTCGAGGAGCGCCAGCCTGACCTCACGCAGGCCGGCGTCGACGTCCTCGGGCCGGAGCACGCCACGACCGTTGATCTTCTTCAGCGCCGCGGACAGCCGTTCGCTGAGGCCTTCGAACACGGTCAGACGGTCGCCTCGAGGCGTGCGATCCGGCGCTTGAGCGCCTCGATCTCGCGCCGCCGCCGCGAGGCTTCGGCGAGGAGGCCGAGGCGCTCCTCGAACTCGTGCAGGGAGCGCGTCGAGCGGCGCAGCAGATCATGCACCGCAGCGCGCGAGGTCCCCTGGTTCGCCGCGATCTCGGCCAGGGACCAGTCGCTGCGCAGGTACAGGTCCATGACCTCGCGCTGGTGCTCGGTCAGGAGAGCTCCGTAACGCTCGTACAGGGCGAGCGTGCGCCCACGAGCCTGCAAGGTGTCAAGGGCCATGCCTTGACAGTCTAGCAGGGCGGTTAGAATGCGTTCCCGAGCCATGCTGACGGCGTTCCTGCTCATCAAGTCGAGTCGCGAAGGCCTGGCTCACCTCGGTCCGGCGCTCGCCGACGTCGAGGGCATCGCCGAGGTCTACACCGTGACCGGTGAGTGGGATTTCGTGGCGATCGCGCGCGTGCGTGAGCACGACGACCTGGCGAAGGTCGTGACGCAGCACCTGGCCAGGCTCGAGGGCGTCGAGCGGACGCAGACGATGGTCGCCTTCCAGCAGTTCTCCGCGCACGATCTCGAGGCGATGTTCGGCCTCGGCCTCGAAGACAAGACCTGACCCGGGACTACGTCGACGTCGCGTTGCGCGCGGCTCGCGCGGGCGCGGTGGTGCTGCGGGAGGCCGGCCTGCCCCGCCCCGGCGGCGCCGTCGAGCTGAAAGGTCGAGGTGACTACGTGACCGCGACCGACCGGCGGTCCGAGACGGCGATCCTCGAGGTCCTCGCTCGCGAAGCGCCGGGAATCGCGGTCCTGGCCGAGGAGGGCGGCGGGATGCGCGCGTCAACCATGTGGGCGGTCGATCCGCTCGACGGGACGACGAACTTCACGCGCGGGTTCCCGAGCGTCGGAATCTCGGTGGCCCTGATCGAGGACCGCAAACAGGTGGCCGCCGTCGTGCTGGCGCCGTTCCTCGGCCTGGAGTTCACCGCCACGCAGGGCCACGGAGCCTTCAGGAACGGCGAGCGCTTGCCGCGGCATCGCCGGCTCGACGCCGGCGCGGCCGTCGTGGCGACCGGGTTTCCCTTCCGCAACAAGGCGCTCCTGGAGCGCTACCTGCCCGTCATGCATGCGGCGCTCGTCCGGTTCGAGGACCTGCGCCGGGCCGGCGCCGCGGCGCTGGACCTGGCGTGGACGGCAGCGAGCACGTTCGACGGCTTTTTCGAGCTCGGCCTCAACACGTGGGACGTGGCCGGCGGTGCGCTGCTTGTGCTCGAAGCCGGCGGACGCGCGACCGACTGGTCGGGGGGCGACACATGGATCGAGACCGGCAACATCCTTGCCGGCGCGCCGGCCGTGTACGAGGCGCTTTTAGAGCTGGCCGCGCAATCTCCGCAGGGGTAGCTCGACAAGCGACCGCCACTGCTGGCGGACCGCGACGCGAGTCGGGATCGCGGCCGCGCGGCGGCGAAGTGGATCGGTCGCGCGCCGCTCCACGGCCGAGCGAAAGTCTCCTTCGTAGCGCGTCACGACCGACCCCAGGTCGAAACCGCCGAAATGGCAATCGCTCGCCCCGATCGGCGCGCCGAGCCGGTCACCGTTGGCCGCGTAGAACTCCTCCAGCAGCCGCCTCCGCCGTGCTCCGAGGGGCGCGGTGAAGACGACCTCGATCCCGTCCACGGACGTCGTCTCGATCAGGTCACGCAACATCTTCGGTTGTACAGAGGCGAAGAAGAACGGCATGAACGGGTGCGGAATGATGGCGAGACCGCCGCGGTCGCGGATGGCGGCGACCGTATCCGCCAGCGTCATGCCGCTCCTGACCGGTCCATCGAGGAACCAGCCCATGAGGTGCGTCTGCGCTGGCCATCTCGTCGTGATCTCTTGGCCCGCGACGACCGTCAGCCCGGCCTCCTCCCCGCGCCGCTGCGTCTCCTGTACCGAGGCCATCGTGTCGTGGTCGGTGACGACGATCAGGTCGAGCCCGGCCTTCAGGGCGGCGGCGACCAGCTCCTGAGGCTTGGCCATTCCGTCGGACGAGGTCGTGTGGCAGTGCGGGTCGGCGAGCGCCATCAGTCGAAGATCGCACGGATGAACGCGCCGGGGTCGAAGGGGGCGAGGTCGTCGATGCCCTCCCCAACGCCGGCCAGCTTCGACGGCACGTCGAGCTCGGCCTCGATCGCGACCACCGCACCGCCCTTGGCCGTGCTGTCGAGCTTGGCGAGCGCCAGCCCGGTGATCGGGATCGCCTTGTGGAACTCGCGCGCCTGGACGAGGTTGGTGAGGCCGAGGACCGCGTCGAGGACGAGCAGCGACTCGAACGGGGCGCCGTCGAGCGCCTTGGAGGTGACGCGGCCGACCTTCGCCAGCTCCTCGAGCAGGTTCCGCTGGGTCTGGAGCCGGCCGGCTGTATCGGCGATCACGACGCCGTGCCCGCGCTTGCGCGCGAGCTGCACGCCGTCGAACACCACGCTCGCGGGGTCGGCACCTGCCGAACCCTCGAAGTGCGCGACGCCCGCGCGCTCGGCCCAAACCACCATCTGCTCGATTCCGGCGGCGCGGAAGGTGTCCGCGGCGACCACGAGCGGCTTTCTTCCCTCGGCCTGCAGGCGGTGCGCGAGCTTGCCCGCGGTCGTCGTCTTCCCGGCGCCGTTGACGCCGTAGACGAGGACGCAGCCGGGCTCGCCGGCAAGCACGAGGTCGCGTGGCTGCCTGGACATCATCGAGGTCGCGACCTCGACCGTGGCCTCGAGCGCCTCCTCGCGCGTGCGCGGCGAGCGGTCGCGCACTCCGGCGGCAAGCCGTGCGGCCATCGCCGGACCGAGGTCGGCGGCGACCAGCACCTCCTCGAGCTCGTCGTAGTAACCGGCCGACAGCGGAGGGCTGAGCGCGCGAACGCCGGCGGTGAAGGCGCTGCGCGTGCGCGCGCCGACCTTCTGCCAGAAACCCTGGTTCAGCCCGCCTGGAGGGTGGCCGCGGCCCGCGCCGCAGGCTTGCGGACGTCGTCGAGGCGGACCGACACAAGGTGGGAGGAGCCGCTCTCGTCGAGGTGGATGCCGTACAGCGTCGACGCGTACGACATCGTCACGTGGTTGTGAGTGATGACGAGGAACTGACGCTGCGAGCCGAGGCGCGCGATCATCTGGCCGAACCGATCGACGTTGGCGTCGTCGAGCGCCGCATCGACCTCGTCGAGGATCGTAAACGGGCTCGGGTTCACCTCGTCCAGCGCCAGCACCAAAGCCAGCGCGGCCAGGGACCGCTCGCCCGACGAGAGAAGCGTCACGTTCTGCAGGCGCTTGCGCGGCGGCTGGACGAGGATCTCGACACCTGTGCGCGGCCCTTCGTCGCCCTCGGCGTGGCGCAGCGTCGCGCGGCCGCCGGGGTTCAGCTCGGAGAAGTACTCGTGGAAGTTCGCGGCCACGGCGCCGAAGACCGCCTCGTAGCGCGACTCCTCCTCCTCGCGCAGCTTGCCGATCAGCTCGTCCAGGTCCGCGCGCGCGGCGGTGATGTCCTCGAGCTGCGTCGCCAGGTTCTCGTACCGCTCCTCCAGCTCGCGGTACTCGAGCTCGGCCAGAGCGTTGGTGGGGCCGATCTCCTCGAGGCGGCGCTCGAGCGCGCGCATCTCGCGCTCCCGCGCCTTGCCTCCGGGTACCTCCTCCGGCGCGACGCCGTCCGGCATGCGCGAACGGATCTCGTCCATCCGAGCCTGGAGCAGCTCGGCCTCGCGGGTGATGAGCTCGAGGTTGCCCTCGAGGTTGCCGACGCGAAGCCGCGAGTCGATGCGAGCCTCTTCGAGCGCGACCAGCCTCCGTGCACTTTCTGCCATCTCCGCCTCGTCCTCGGGGGCGTCGTGCTCGGCGTTGGCGAGCGTCTCGCGCGCAGCTTCGCTCGCTGCCCGCAGCGCCGGCAGCGCCTCGGTCGCGGCCTCGACGCCGCGCTCCGCTTCGACGACCTGCGCGCGCCGCTGTTCGAGCGCCGCCGTGAGCCTGCTGACGTCCTCCTCGACGAGGGTGTTCTGGCGGCGCAGCGAGTCGATGCGCTCATGCCAGCGGCGCCGGTCGAGATCGCGCTGCTGGCGGACGGCGCGCCGCTCCGCCACCTCGCGGGTCTTCGATTCGAGCTCGGCGGCCTCGCCGGCTGCCAGGCGTTCCGCCTCGGCGGCCACCGCCTCAAGCCTGGCGACCTCGGCGCTCATCCGCGCTTCGGCTTCGCGCGCCGACTCGAGGAGCCGATGGGTCTCGTCCTTCCGGGTGGCGCTGGCCGCCGCCGCGCGCAGGCCGGCAAGCTGAGCGCGCGCTTTCGCGATACCGGCGCTCTGTTCCCGAAGCTCGGCGCGACGGACCTCGAGGTCCTGGGACGCGCGCGCTTCTATCACGAGCGCGCCGAGGACGCGGCGCGCCAGCGCGTCGTAGCCGTCGCGCGCGCGCACGTGCTCGTAGAGCGAGCCCGGCAGCGGCTCGGGCGTATCGATGGGGATCGCAGCCGACCGGTCGAGCAAGGGCCCGAGGACGGATTCGAGGATGCCTTCGTAACCCCGGTCGGGAACGATGACGTCGCGGAGCGTGAGCCCTTCGTGCTTGGCGAGCGCATCGATGGCCTGCAGCTCGGCCTCGAGCGCAGTCAGCGCGGCCAGCGCGGTTTCGGCGGCGGGGATCTCGGCCGCGGCTTCGGCTGCCGCCAGGTCGTGCCGCATCTGTTCCTCGAGGAATTCACGCCGCATGCGGGCGGAGGCGAGCGCCGAGCTGGCGCCGGCCGCAGCGTGCCGGGCCCGATCCGCCGCCTCGCGAGCCTTGTGGGCCGCGGTCGGTTCGGGTTCATCGACCGGCGCGTCCGGCTCGGGAGGCGCCTGCGTCGACACTTCGGCCAGGACGAGCTCCTCCGCGAGCTGCGCGCGCAGCGCCGCGGCCGCGTCGAGGAGCGCATGCGTCTCCGACTCACCGCGGTGTGCGCCCTCGGCGGCGGCGCGGCGGCTTTCGAGACGCTCCTCGGCGAGCTGCAGCTTGTGCTCGGCGTCCGCGGCCTGCAGGCGCACCTGGCCGAGCGTCCGTTGCCTCGCCAGGCGCCTGTTCTGGGCGGACTGCATTTCGGCGCGTCCGGCCTGGAACTCGTCCTCGGCCACGCGCGCCTGCTCCCTTGCCTCGATGAGGCGCCGCTCGAGCGACTGCTGCTGGGAGGACGCCTTGCGGTGCGCGTCGCGGGCCTCGCGCCACTCCTCCCAGACGATGCTTCCCTTGAGCAACTCGAGCCGCTGCCCCGCTTCGGCGGCTTCACGCGCCGCGGCGGCCTGGGTGCGCAGGGTCTCGAGCCGGGGGGCGAGCTCCTGGCGCAGGTCCTCGAGGCGCAGGAGGTTGGCGGCGAGCTCCTGGAGCTTCTGCAGGGCCTCCTGCCGCTGCTGCTTGACGCCCCGGACCTGCGCGGCCTCCTCCAGCAGCTGGCGCCGTTCGGCGGGAGAGCACACGACGATGTGCTCGATGTCGTGCTGGTCGATGATGGCGTACGAGTCGACGGTCAGGCCGGTGCTGGCCAGCAGGTGGATGAGATCTCGTCGCCTGACCCGCGTGCCGTTGAGGAAATAGTCCGATTCGCCGTCGCGCTCGACGCGACGCTTGATCGCGACCTCGTGGTAGTCGACCGGCAGCCGTCCGGCGCTGTTGTCGAAGGTGAGAGTGACCTCGGCGAAGCTCGCGCGGGACTTGCGCTCGCCACCGGCGTAGATGACCTCCTCCATCTTCTTGCCGCGGAGGTCTCGGGCCTGGCCGGAGCCGAGCACCCACTTGATGGAGTCGACGATGTTCGTCTTGCCCGAACCGTTGGGCCCGACGATGGCGGTCACGCCGCCGTCGAACTGGATCTCGGTCTGCCGGGCAAAGGTTTTGAAGCCCAGCAATTGCAGGGACCTGAGGAACAAACTGGCGGGGAGAGTAGCAGATATAGGGGTGAGCCGCCGCTCACCTACCAGATGGCACAGTGTCCCGCGGAACGGCGGACTGGGCCGCTCGCGCTGCCCAAGCCGGGTTAGCCGGCACACTGTGCCAGGGAGGGGCTAAGTGTGCCGAATTTCCGGGCGCAGACGGGGCTCGGCGGCACACTGTGCCGTGGACGGGCTCAATGTGCCGAATTTCCGGGCGCAGACGGGGCTCGGCGGCACACTGTGCCGGGGAGGGGTCGTCGGTGCCAAATC
>CBJLKR010000133.1:0-6747 GCA_966423695.1 uncultured bacterium
CGCCCACCACCAGCAGCACCGCGCCAAGGAGCTCGACCGGTCGCAGCGGCACCGCCTGGCCGTACGGCGCGGGCAGGGAGAAGATGCGAAACAGCGCCAGCGGATAGCCCAGCTCGGCGATCGTCGCAAGCGACGCCGGCGTACGCGACAGGGCCAGGTAGTACAGCAGCATCGCCAGCAGTCCCGGGATGATCACGATGCCGAGGAAGCTGGGCAGCTGCGACACCGCGTAGCCGCTGAAGAGCGCGCCGCCCTTGTCGACCAGCGCGATCACGAACAAAACAGGGAGCGCGAGCACAAACCGCATCGTCGTCGTGACGGGGAAGCTGACGTCCTCGAGCGCGTACCGACCCAGCACCGTGCCGGCCGCCCACATGATCACCGCCCCGAGGACGAGTGCGCCCGCGGCCAGCTCCGGGCGGCGGATCTGCCACGGCGCGGTCGGGTCGTCCGCGAACACGATCAGGTACACGCCGACCAGCGCGACCGCGGCGAAGGGCCAGAAGCTGCGCTTGCGCTTCTCGCCCAGGAAGACGCGCGCGAACACGACGCCGAACACCGGCTGCAGGAGATAGAGGAGGTAGACCTCGTGCAGCACGTCGAAGTTGGGCGCGGCCGGGTTGCTGAAGGAGTAGCCGATCGCCTTCGTGAACAGCACCGTGGCCACGGCCTGCGGTCCGACGGCGATCGCCGCGAGCGCCAGCCAGCGCCGCCGGTCGAGGCCGCGCAGGCGGCCGGCGTTGACGACCAGGACGGGAACCAGGCACAGGCTGATCAGGAGGTCTTCGACCAGCACGATCTGGCCGGAGGTGAGCTGCTTCACCAGCCCGGGGCGGAAGTACGCATCGAAGGCCCACATCGCCGCGGCCAGGCTGACGAGGATCACCGAACCCGCGTCGAGGGCCTGCGCGCGCACCCGGGAGAAGCTCACGACCATGAGGGTATCCGTTTGGAGGTCATGCCTATTCCACGCGGTTTGCACATCAACGACGACGAACGGGCCATCTCGTAATCGACATACCCGCCCGGGAAACTCCCGCTAGGCCAGGACCTCGTCCTCGGCCACCTCCAGCACGAGGTCGACCTCGCCGTGCTGGACGACGAAAACCTCCTCCTGCCGGTCGTGGCCCTCGAGCCGGCGCTTGCCCACCGAGACCAGCCGGATGTCTTCGCGCAGGATATCGGCGACGATCGAATAGGTCGTCTCGGAGACCAAAATCTGGCGCCCGACCGCCCGCCGCCGCAGCTTGGCGCAACGGTTCACCGCGGGCGACCGGTAGTCGCGGTCCGCGGCGTCGGCCTCGCCGGTGAGGACGGCCATGCGCACCGCAAGCGAGAGACGCTCCGGCCACGGCTCGTTCTGGATCGCCATCTGGGCCTCGACCGCCGCGACCACAGCGTCCGTGGCGCGCAGGAAGACGGCGAAGAACGAGTCTCCTTCGCCCCGCTCCTTCAGCACGATGCCGCCGTTCGCCTCGATCGCGCCCGTCAGCAGCTGGTCGTGGCGCCGCATCGCCTGGTACATCGCCGCCCGGCTCTGGAGCCACATGGGCGTCGACTCGACGACGTCCGTCATGAGGAAGGTCACGATGCCGTCGGGCAGCACGGCGCCGTCCTCGACCTTGAACTCGGTGCCCAGCGCCCCCGGCGACGTGGTCGTGGTGCCCTCCGCGGCGGCGCGCGGGACCAGCGACGACTCGACGACGAGGTAGTCGTCGATGGTGTGCACGCGCCTGAAGAAGTGGACGTTGTACGACGGCAGAAAGCTCCACTCCGAGTAATCCGCTGCGAACTCCCCCTCGCGACATACGTCCGGAGCCGCCGAGGCGAGGAGGCCGAGCTTGGCGACAGCGAGCGGCTCGATGCCGAGCGCGCCGGCGACCTCGTGGCTGGCGATCCGGCGGTCGTCCTGGTCGGCCGCGACGGCGATCTGCACGAGCGACAGGAAGTTGGCCAGGTCGGCCTGCGGGTCGGGATAGCGCTGCAGCTGCTCGATCGACAGCACGAGCGGCGCCGTGTCCACGCCGGCCGCGACGCCCGTGCCATTGGAGCCGTTCGACCCGGAGCCGTTCGACCCATGGCCGTTCGACCCGTTGGCCCCGTGCTCCGGCTTGGGCGCGAAGAGCGCGGCGACGTTCTCAAAGCTGTCGGCGACCGCAAACTCGCGCGTCGCCGAGCGGTACACCTCGCCCAGCGTGGCCCACCGTGCCGAGGCGACGAATTGCCCCGCCGCCACGTGCTCGTAGAGCCAGGAAGACCCGTTGAGCAGGAGGTCGACGTTCAGCGCCACACGGAGGAAATCAACCGCCAGCCGGAACCGCTCGTTCACGACCGTCAGCGGCTCGACGTCCGCGACCCTGATGCCCCTGTCGAGGCCGGCGGAGGGGTTGGCCCGGTACGAGCCGTCCGTGTACGAGAACAGCTCCACGGCGACCATATCGCCGTGGTTGCGGAGCCGAATCCGCGACTGGGACACGCGCGGCCCAGGCCCGCCCACCTCGGGCGAGTCGACCACGTGCACGTGCCCGCCCGGCCCCCACGCGCGCTGGATCTGCGGCCGGAGCTCGGAGATCAGGCCGTAGAACCTCTGGATGAAGGCGAGCGCCTCCCGCCCGCGGCCGGGGTCGAACGTGTCGTTGCGGACCGCGCGCAGGTCCTGCTCCCACGCGGTGATCAACGCGCCTCGTAGCGCGACCACGCCCGGCTGCACTTCCCGTTCCATCCCCCAGGTCGGCCCCATTTCCCCCGGCGGGCCTTTCCTGAGTCCAGTAGGTTAGTGCCTCACGCGCGCGACTGGCACGCCTTACGCGTGTCCGGCCATACTGGCCGGATGAGCGAATCGAGTTCGGCCGGCGGCGGGCAGCACGCGATCGAGACACTCCAGGTCGAGGAGCGGCGGTACCCGCCGAGCCCGGAGTTCAGCAAGCAGGCGAATGCCAGGCCGGACATCTACGGCCGCGGCTTCGACGAGTTCTGGGCGGAGGAGGCGAAGCGCATCACCTTCTTCGAGCCGTGGACCCAGCTCTACGAATGGAAGCCGCCCTACGCGAAGTGGTTTCTCGGCGGCAAGCTCAACGCCTGCTACAACTGCGTCGACCGCCACGTCGAGAACGGCCTTGGTGACAAGGTCGCGTACTTCTGGGAAGGTGAGCCCGAGGGCGACCGCCGCCAGATCACCTTCGGCGAGCTGCAGAAGGACGTGGTCCGCTTCGCCAACGCGCTGAAGAAGCTCGGCGTCAAGAAGGGCACCCACGTCGGCATCTACATGGGCATGGTCCCGGAGCTGCCCACCGCGATGCTCGCGTGCACGCGCATCGGCGCGCCCTTCACGGTGGTCTTCGGAGGCTTCAGCGCAGAGGCGCTGTCCGGCCGCCTGAACGATATGCAGTGCGAGCTCCTCATCACGCAGGACGAGGGGTGGCGGCGCGGCAACCGCGTGCCGCTCAAGGCCAACGCCGACGCCGCGATGACCGAATCGCCCACCGTCAAGCGCTGCCTGGTCGTCAAGAGGACAGGCGGTGACGTGCGGTGGACGCAGGGCCGCGACGTCTGGGCGCACGACGCCCTCGCCGACGTCGGCGACGACGCCAAGGACTGCCCGTGCGAACCGATGGACTCAGAGGACCTTCTCTACCTGCTGTACACCAGCGGCACGACCGCCAAGCCCAAGGGCATCATCCACACCACCGCCGGATACCTCGTCGGCGTGGCGGCCACGCATCACTACATCTTCGACGTCAAGCCGAAGTCGGTCTACTGGTGCGCCGCCGACATCGGCTGGGTCACCGGGCACAGCTACATCGTCTTCGCCCCGCTCGCGAACGCGACGACCGGCATCGTCTACGAGGGCACGCCCGATTTTCCGGACAAGGACCGCTGGTGGCAGATCGTCGAGCGCTACCGTCCGGACATCCTCTACACCGCGCCGACGACGATCCGCACCCACATGAAGTGGGGACCCGAGTACGCGGAGAAGCACGACCTGAGCTCGCTCCGCGTGCTGGGCACCGTCGGCGAGCCGATCAACCCCGAGGCGTGGGTCTGGTACCGCGAGCACATCGGCGGCAACCGCACGCCCGTCGTCGACACGTGGTGGCAGACCGAGACCGGGATGATCATGATCACGCCGCTGCCCGGCATCACGACGCTGAAGCCGGGGAGCGCAACCAAGCCGTTCCCCACCGTCGATGCCGCGGTCCTCAACAACGAAGGCAAGCCCGTGCCGCCCGGCGGCGGCGGCTACCTCGTGATCCGCAAGCCGTGGCCCGCGATGCTGCGCGGCGTCTACGGCGACCCCGAGCGTTACCAGCAGACGTACTGGAGCCGCTGGAAGGACACGTACTTCGTCGGCGACGGCGCGCGCGTGGACGAGGACGGGGATTTCTGGCTCCTCGGCCGTGTCGACGACGTGATGAACGTGTCCGGCCACCGCATCTCGACCATCGAGGTCGAGAGCGCGCTGGTGAGCCACCCGGCCGTGGCCGAGGCGGCGGTCGCGGGCCGCAACGACGCCCAGACCGGACAGGCGATCGTCGCCTTCGTCACCCTGAAGGGCGGCAAGGACGGCTCGCCCGGCATGATGAAGGAGCTGCGCGACCACGTCGGCAAGGTCATCGGCAAGTTCGCCGCTCCGGCCAACATCGTCTTCACGCCCGAGCTGCCGAAGACGCGCTCGGGAAAGATCATGCGCAGGCTGCTGCGCGACGTCTCCGAGAACCGGCCGCTGGGCGACACGACGACGCTCGCCGACCCCGCGGTGGTGCAGGAGATCGCCCGCCGGGGCAAAGAAGAGGCCGCGAAAGAAGAGACGTAACGCCAGAATTGCGTCGTGACCGCTGAGCCGGCCGTCGCCGAACGACCCGCGACCCAGCTATCGGCGGCCCCTCAGCGCACACGCCGCCCCCGCCGACCGCTCATCAACCTGGCCGCCGCGCTCGTCGTCTCGGCGGCCGTTCTGTACGTCGCGTTCTTCCCGGCCGGCCCGCTGCCGGCGCTCGGTCCTGCGTTCAACCCGGTCACCGGCGCCTGGACGATGGCCGCCGACGCGCAGGTCACCGATCGGACGGTCAGGCTCGATGGGCTGCAGCAGCCCGTGAAGGTCCTGTTCGAGAAGAACGGCACCGCCCACGTCACCGCTATGACCGACCACGACCTGTTCCTCGCCACCGGCTACGTCCACGCGCGCTTCCGCCTGTTCCAGATGGACCTCTTGCGCCGCCAGGGCGCGGGCCGCCTGAGCGAGGTGGTCGGCAAGGCCGCGCTCGACAGCGACCGGTTCGAGCTCGAGCTCGGCCTGCTCAAGACCGCGCAGCTCGAATGGCAGCAGATGCCGAGCACCGACCCCGGCCACGACGCGCTGCTCGCCTACGCGCAGGGCGTCAACGACCGCATCGAGGAAGCGAGGTCGACGCACCAGCTCGACGCGATGTTCACGCTGCTGGGCTACACGCCGCAGCCGTGGACCCCGATCGATTCGCTGCTGGTCAAAGGCGATATGACGCAGACCCTGAACTTCACCGACACCCCGCTCCAGATGGCGCTGCTGAACAAGTCGCTCGGCGCCGACCTGACGACCGCGTGGTTCCCGACCTTGCCGCCCAACCAGCAGGCGCCGTACGACACCGGCCCATACCCCGCGCCGAAGCAGCCCGCACCGATCGTGGATATGCCGGCGCCTGCAGGGGTCTCGACCGGCGCGCAGGAGCTGTACGACCGGCTCGCCGCGCTGCCGGCGGGCCTCATCGCCAAGGGAGGCGCCAGCAACAACTGGGCCGTGGCGGGCTTCAAGAGCGCGAGCGGCGGAGCCTTGCTGGCAGGCGACCCGCACCTCCACCTCACCCTTCCCGCCATCTGGTTCCAGCTCACGATGGACTCGCCCGGCTATCACGTCGCCGGCGTGAGCATCCCCGGCACTCCGGTCGTGCTCATCGGCCACAACCAGCACATCGCGTGGAGCCTGACCGACGCGCAGAACCAGCAGACCTTCTTCTACGTCGAGAAGGAGGACTCCGCGCATCCCGGCATGTACCTGTGGAACGGGCAGTGGAAGCAGTACACGACGCTGGCCTACGATATCCCGGTCCTCGGAGGATCGACGCAGCATCTGACCGTGCGCTGGTCGGTGCACGGACCCGTGATCAGCGAGCGCGGCCAGACGACCAGCGTCTACTGGACGGGCAACCTGCCGAGCCAGGACCTCACCGTGCTGCTCGCGATCGACCGCGCGAGCAGCTGGACGGACTTCAAGGACGCGCTCAAGAGCTGGCTTGCGCCGACACACAATTTCGTCTACGCCGACGACCAGGGCAACATCGGCCTGATCTCGGCGGGCGACTACCCGCAGGTCGCCAGGGGCCAGCCCTGGCTGCCGATGCCGGGCACCGGCGAGTACGACATCGTCGGCACGATCCCGTTCGACCAGATCCCGCAGGACTACGACCCGCGCAGCGGCGTCATCTGGTCGGCGAACCAGCGCCAGGTGACCAAGGACTACCCGTACTACATCGGCACCGCGTCGAACTTCTTCGACCCCGGCTATCGCGCGAACGAGATCCACCGCGTGCTCACGTCCAAGGACAAGCTCAGCGCCGCCGATATGCAGGGACTGCAGACCGACACGCGCGACTTCCTGGCGGCGGAGATCGTGCCGGTGCTGCTGCAGTCGCTGGGCAAGGAGAAGCTCAACGCGACGGAGGCCGCCGCGGTCAACGCTCTCAAGACATGGGACTTTCGGATGGACAACGACTC
>CBJLKR010000134.1:0-6739 GCA_966423695.1 uncultured bacterium
CGTCGTAAGCCGGCGCGCCGTCAGGTGACGGTCAGCTTCCCCGACATGCCGGATGCCTCATGCCCCGGCTGCGTGCAGACGATGGTGTAGCTCCCCGCGGCGAGGTTGTCGACGGTGAACGTCGTCGAGTCGCCGGCCGAGACCAGCTCGCTGATCGCGACGCGGTTGTTCGAGCTGTCCCGGATCGCCATATCGTGCTGCAGAGAGCCACTCGCGTTGACGAGGAAGAAGACGACCTTGCCGTGCGGGACGCTGATGTTGCTCGGGTCGAAGTGGAAGTCGGTCATCGTGACCTTGGTCGACCCCGCGGGCTGACCGCCCCCGCCCCCGGCCCCGCCTCCACCGCAAGCCGCCAGCAGCGCGACCGCGACCAGCGCCAGGGCGAGAGGCTTCACTGCTGGAAGACGGCGACGCTCACGTACAGGATCAGGAAGAGAAAGATCCACACGATGTCGACGAAGTGCCAGTACAGCGTCACGGCCGCGGGCCCGACGTGGTTGCGCGCGGAGAACTGCCCGCGACTGGACCGGTAAAGGATCAGGAGCAGGAGGATCAGCCCGCCCAGGACGTGGGCGCCGTGGAATCCCGTCATCAGGAAGAAGGCGCTCGCGAACGTGTTCGCGGTCAGGTTCAGGCCGCGGCCGAACGCGTTGATGAATTCGTAGAGCTGCCCGAACTCGAAGAGGAATCCGAGCGCGATCGTCGCGATCAGCAAAAGGTAGTACCGGCTGCGGCGGTCGTGCGCCAGCGAGTCCAGGGCGAAGTGGCACGTCACGCCGCTCGACAGCAGGATCACGGTGTTGATCGCAGGGACGTACTGGAGCGGGTTCAGCGAAAGCTCTGTGGGCCATGGCCTCACGTAATACTCGGGGAGGCTACTCGGGGCCGGCGGCGGCCAGGTCGAGTGCGATCCGAACAGGTAGAAGTACGTCGCGAACAGGCTCGCGAAGAACATGACCTCGGACGCGAGGAAGATGTACATCCCCATCATCCCGGGCTTGATCGACGGGTACTGCGGCTCCTGCGGCATGGTCGCGACTGCCATCAGTGATGCACCTCGCCATGCGGTCCGGGAGTCTCGACGGGGAACATCCTCACGTCCTCGACCAGGACCCAGCCGACGATGCCGGCGAGGAAGATCAGCCCGCCGATCACCGCCAGCACGATCCGCGTGACCGCCGGGAACGGGATCGCGGCCAGGCCGAGAAACAGCGCGCCGACGCAGATGACGAACGGCCAGGTGCTGCTGGGGAAGAGGTGGATCCCCAGCTCATGCGCGCGCGCCTCGTAATCGACCAGCGGCTCGGGCGCGGCGGGGGGCAGCTCGAGGTCGAACCGCGACGCGTCCCGCCGGAGCGGGTCGGAGTCCCGCCAGGCCTTGAAAGCCGCCGACGCCATCGTGCTCGAAGGCCACAGCTTGTAACCGCAGTTGCGGCAGTGGTCGATGAACCTCGCCGTGAGCAGGCCGCAGCGCGGGCATTCGACGGAAAGGCTGGGACTCGAGACGTCGACGTAGCGAGGTTTACGGGCTATCGCCACAATCGATCTGGATTCTATCGGGTCGCCTCGGTCGAGTCGCTGGGGCCCTCGAGCAGGCTGCCGAGCAGCGCAGTGAGCGCATCCGTTGATGCGAGAGCGAGCAGCGCAGGCTGCAACAACTCAGATGGGCCGCATGGGCGTCGCAGCTCCGATGATCGCCGCCAGTGCACTTATATACTTCCTTCTCGTGATCAGAAGCGCTCGCGCGCTCCTCACCACGCTTTCTCTAGCCGGCCTTGCGCTCGCGCTCAGCTCGTGCGACGTGGGCGGGATCTCGCCCATCTTCCCGAACCCTGTCTCGCCGAACGGCAAGGACATCTACGACACCTACGTCGGCATCTCCATCATCGCGATCATCGTCTTCATCGGCGTCGAGGCCGCGCTGCTGTGGGTCGTGCTGCGCTACCGGCGCGCCATCCAGCCGCCCGGCTACGTGCCGCCGCAGGTCCACGGCCACACCGGCCTCGAGATCGCATGGACGCTGGCCCCGCTCGTCATCGTGCTCGCCATCGCCGGCTACAGCTTCGCCGAGCTCCAGCGCGACTTTCAGCCCATCAGCAACGAGCAGATGGACATCGTCGTCAGCGCCCATCAGTTCGGCTGGGACTATGACTACGGCCACAACGTCGTGGTGCACCAGGAGGGCACGCTGACAGGCGAGGTGACGCCCTTCGTCGTCCCCGTCAACACCCTTATCAAGCTGCGCCTGCGAGGCACGGACGTCATCCACTCGTGGTGGGTGCCGGCGATCTCGGGCAAGACGGACGCGGTGCCCGGCTACGACAACTTCACGTGGCTGAAGATCGACCATCCCGGCAAATGGACCGGCGAGTGCGCCGAGCTCTGCGGCATAGGGCACGCGTCGATGCGCATCATCGTCCAGGCGGTGAGCCAGGGCGACTTCCAGGCCTGGTTCGACCAGCAGAAGGCCAAAGCGTCGCCTTCGGCGTCGCCCAGTTCGTAGGATTTAATCGAATGGCGACCACTGCCCTTCCGCGGCCCAAGGCTTACGACGACACGTTCTTCAAGCCCGTCAGCCTGTGGCTGACGACCACCGACCACAAGCTCATCGGGATCATGTACATGGTCACCGCGGTCATCAGCTTCGTGATCGGCGGGATCCTCGCCCTGATCATCCGGCTTCAGCTCTCGCAGCCGAACCTCCAGATCGTCGACGCCGAGACCTACAACCAGATCATCTCCGCGCACGGCGTGACGATGATCTTCTTCTTCGTCACGATCTTCGTCACCGGGATCGCCAACTACATGGTCCCGATCATGGTGGGCGCGCGCGATATGGCGTTCCCGCGCGTGAACCTGCTCGGCTTCTGGCTCGTGCCGGTCTCGATCATCCTCTACTACTGCGGCTTCTTCACCGGCCACGCCCTCGACGCCGGTTGGACCGGTTACCCGCCGCTGACCGAGGCCGCGTACCAGAACAAGAGCCTCGGCGTGGACTTCTGGGCGATGAGCATCATCGTCTGGGCGATCAGCGGCATCATGGCGTCGACCAACTTCCTGACCACGATCGTCGCCCTCCGCGCCCCCGGCATGCGCTTCTCGCGACTTCCGCTGTTCGTGTGGGCGCAGATCTCGACCTCGATCCTGCTCCTGGTCGTCGGCGCGCCCTTGGCGGCGGCCATGATCCTGCTCGAGTTCGACCGCCAGTTCACGACCCAGTTCTTCACCACGCAAGGGCGCCCGGTGCTGTACCAGCACCTGTTCTGGTTCTTCGGCCATCCCGAGGTCTACGTGATGATCCTGCCCGCGTTCGGCATGATCTCCGAGATCGTCCCGGTCTTCGCGCGCAAGCCCATCTTCGGTTACATGTCGATGGTCGCCGCGCTCTTCGGCATCGTGTTCCTATCCATGACCGTGTGGGCTCACCACATGTTCACGGTGGGCATGAACACCTACGTCGAGGGCTTCTTCATGCTCATGACGATGCTGATCGCGGTCCCGACCGGTATCAAGTTCTTCAACTGGATCGCGACCATGTGGTGGGGATCCATCGACTTCACGGTGCCCATCAAGTTCGTCTTCGGCTTCCTCGCCACCTTCCTGATCGGCGGCATCACCGGCGTCTACCTGGCGTCGGTGCCGGTCGACACGCAGCTCCACCAGTCGTACTTCGTGGTCGCCCACCTGCACTACGTGCTGTTCGGCGGCAGCGTCTTCGCGATCTTCGCCGCCATCTACTACTGGTTCCCGAAGATCACGGGGCGGCTGCTCAACCGGACGCTCGGCGAATGGCATTTCTGGATGACCTTCATCGGCTTCAACGGCACGTTCCTGATCATGCACACGCTCGGACTCGAAGGCATGCCGCGGCGCATCTGGACCTACTCGAACGAAGCGTGGGCCACTACGAACACGATCATCACGGTGTCCTCTTTCCTCATCGCGTTCGCGGTGCTCCTGTTCCTGATCAACATCGTGCACAGCTGGAACCACGGCGAGATCGCCGGCAACGACCCGTGGCTCGGCAACACCCTCGAGTGGGCGACGACCTCTCCCCCGCCGCCTTACAACTTCGAGCGCGTCCCGCCGGTGCGCAGCTTCATGCCCGTGCGCGACCTGCGCGAATCGGGCGAGCTCGTCGAAGAAGAGCCGCCCGTGGTCCCGGCCCCGGCCTAGGCCTGCGCCTGCCCCTCGTCGGGGTGGCGCCTCACCTCGACGCCTGACCCCGCCGTCCACCGCAGCATCCGCCTGTCCTTGCCAAAGCTGATGAAGCCGGCGTGCTCGATGTCGACGGTGAACGCGTGGTACGGCTCCGTGGGCCGCCAGTTGATCGCGGCCTCCTGGACGTCTTCGAGCGCCCGCTTCCGTTCGCGATCGTCCACCGCGGCGGCCCGGCCGTACAGCTTGAGGTCGCCGTACGGCGCGTCGTGGTGGATCTGCGGCGTCGCGACCGTTATGCGCGGGTCGCGCAAGAGGTCGAGCGCTTTCCTGGAACGCCACATCATGCCGAGCATCAGCTCGCCGTCGACGATGTACGCCTCGCAGGGGCTGATGCGCGGCCAGCCGTCGGACCGGAGCGTGCCGAGGATCAGGATGCCCGTTTCGCGGAGCCGCTCTTCAGCGAACGCGGCGAGCTCCGGCGCGGTAGCGGCGAACTCGCGCCAGCTACTCGTGGCTGTGGTGATCCGCCGCCGGCTCCTCGACCGCGCGTTCGGCGGCGCGGTTGCGGGCGTCGCCGCGGAGCACCCACCAGCCGAGTCCCGCGACGCCCAGCGAAGCGACCAGGAACGTGATGCTCATCCACAGCCATGCCGGCACCCACTCGCCCGCCAGGTAGCTCACGGCTCAATTATCGCGGAGCCAGATCGGACGGTTAGGGTGTTACCAGATAGACGCCGATGATCAACCTGATCGACATCCTCATCGTCATCGCCACCGTCGTCGGACTCGCCAACGGCTACCGGCGAGGCTTCTGGCTCTCGTTGACGCAGTACCTGGGCCTGCTGATCGGCGTGCTCCTGGGTGCGGCGGCGGCGAGGTACGTGCTGGACTACCTGCAGATCAACAACTCGAGCGCCCGTCCCCTCGGCGCGGTGCTCGTCCTGGTGATCGGTGGAAGCCTGGGTTCGAGCATCGGCTTCGCGGTCGGCGAGCCAATCCGGCGCCGCATCCTCCGCGCCGGCACGCACACGTCCACCGATTCGGTCGCCGGCGCAGCGCTGTCGGCGTTCGCGGTCCTCATCATGTGCTGGTTCCTCGGCCTCAGCTTCTCGCGCGGGCCGGTGCCCCAGATCGCGCAGCAGATCCAGCGCTCGGCCCTGCTGCGCGGTCTCGACACCATCGCGCCGCGTCCTCCGGGTTTCCTCGCGAGCGTGGCGCAGGTGCTCGCGGGCGTCCAGTTCCCCCCGGTGTTCGCGGGACTCGAGCCCACAGGACTGCCGGGTGCGCTCCCCATCCCGTCGTCCGTCGACACACAGGGCGTCAAGGGCGCCGCCGAGGTCGTGGTCAAGGTCTCGAGCGTCGGCTGCGGGGGCATCGTCACCGGCAGCGGGTTCCCCGTCGGCGACGGATACGTCGTCACCGACGCGCACGTGGTGTCCGGAACGTCGGCGCACTCGATCACGCGGCCGGATGGGGCGACGATCCGCGCGGAGGTGGTGTACTTCGATCCGGAGCGCGACGTCGCGGTGCTGTACGCGAGCGGCTTCAACGCTCCCGGCGTCGTCTTCGGGCCGGCGCAGCGAGGGACGCAGGGCGCGGTCATCGGCTACCCGGGCGGCGGCCCTGAGCAGACGGTGCCCGCGGTCGTGGACGGCACGATCTCGGCCCAGGGGCGCGACATCTACAACCAGAATTTCGTCACGAGGCAGATCTACGTCCTCCAGGCGAGCGTTCATCCGGGCAACTCGGGAGGGCCGCTCGTCGATCTGCAGGGACGCGTGCTCGGGATGGTGTTCGCGACGTCGGCGAGCGATCCGAACCAGGCCTACGCGCTGACCGACGACGAGATCGCGAGCGACATCCGCGACGCCGAGGCGAACCCGGCGATCAAGGACACGTCGAGATACGAGTGCGCGGCGTAAAACGCAGGCTAGCGGCCGGGCTCTGACCTCTCCGGCCTGGCTTCCTCGATCAGCATGACGGGGATGCCGTCCACGATCGGATAGACGACCCGGCAGTTCGGGCAGCGCAGTCCGTCGGGCTCTTTCAGCTCCACTTTGGTGTGGCATTTCGGGCACGCCAGGATTTCCAGCAGTTCTTGAGAGATCACGCGCGCATGGTAGTACGGTTTCGCCTGTGATCCTGAGGCGGCTCTACCTGTACCTCGTCAGCGCCGCGGCGCTGGTGGTGCTCGCCGCCGGTCTCGTGCTCCTCGGCGGCACCATTCTGCTCTTCGTCTTCAACGACCCGTCGGCCGATTCGAGCCGCGGCCAGCTCGCGATCTTCACCGCCATGACCGTGGTCGCGGCGCCGGTGTGGGCCGTGCACTTCTTCTTCGGCCAGCGCTTCGCCTCGCGCGATCCCTACGAGCGCGCCTCCGCCCTGCGCCGGCTGTACCTCTACTGGGCCTGCCTGCTCAGCTCGGGTGCGACGGCGATCACAGGCGCGTTCGTGGTCACGCAGCTGCTGCAGCCTGTGTTCGACGGCGTGCCGACGAACTGGCTTACCGCCGCGCAGCTCGGCTGGGCCGTGGCCGTGTTCGCCGGCGTGTGGGGATTCCATTTCTGGATCGCGTATC
>CBJLKR010000135.1:0-6730 GCA_966423695.1 uncultured bacterium
AACGGGTGCGCGACGCGGGCCGCCACCTCGTCTTGATCGACCGCTACATCTCGCGCGAGGAGCTCATCCATCTCCACTCCGGCGCGACCGTGTTCGTCTGCCCGTCCATCTATGAGCCGTTCGGCCTGGTCGTCCTCGAGGCCATGGCGTGTGAGACGGCGGTCGTCGCCTCTCAGGTCGGCGGCCTCCCCGAGATCGTCGTCGACGGCGAGACCGGCTACCTGGTCGCGTATGACGCGGACGACGCCGGGGCGTTCACGGCTTCGCTTGCCGCTCGCATCGGCGAGCTGCTCGACGATCCTGAACGCGCGGCGCGAATGGGCCGAGCAGGGCGCGCGCGCGCGGTCGAGAGCTTCGGCTGGCCGGCGATCGCGAAGGCCACCGCCGACCTGTACGAGTCTGTGCTGAGGAGCTAGTGCTGTCCGGCCGTCAGGCGGCCCCGGTACGGACCCCCAGCCTGCGCAGCCATTTCCGGTAGGCGATCGCGGTGCGGTCGCTGCGCAGGTGCAGCTCGGCCTGCAGGTCGAGCGGCAGCAGCTCCGGCCGCTGCGACTCGAGGATGGGCTTGTCCTGGGCGAAGATGCGGTCCTGGAACGCGACCATCTCCGTGGTGGGCTCGTAGTTCATTGCCATCCACATCCACGCGGTGCTGTCGACCGCGTCGTGCGGGGTGACGCTCAGGAGCATGCCGAAGGAATGGTCGCCATGCTTGATGAAGGACGCCGACAGCGGGCGGTGGACGCGGTACGTGTACGTGACGGTCGAGCCTTCGCCCGTCGCGTAGGGATCAGGCTGGTAGACCTTGACGCCGGTCGCGAGCACGCCCTCGTCCGTCACGTCGGCTTCGTAGTCCGCGATCTCGGGCCGTGCCCGGTCGCCGAGGATACCCTCGTGCACGAACGGGAAGTGGCCGACGTCGAGGAAGTTCTCGACGATGCGCGGGCCGCTGGCCCGGACGCGGTAAGGGCCGGCCATCAGCACGTTGTGCGCGGGATCGTCGAGGAGCTCGAAGCGGGGCAGGTCGCGTTTCCCGGTGCCCAGCGTCACCCACACGACGCCGTACTCGCATCGCGCCCTGTAGGTGGTGACGCACGCCTTGGCCGGCGGCGCCTGGTCGGGGTGCGCGGGCATGAGCACGCAGCGTCCGTCGGCGGCATAGGTCCAACCGTGGTAGGGGCACTCGAGGCGGTCGCCGCCGACGACCTTGCCGAGCGACAGTCGCGTGCCCCGGTGGACGCACAGGTCGCGCCAGGCATGCACCGTCTCGCCCGACCGCCACACGACGACGTCCTCGCCGAGCAAGCGCACCGACAGCGGACCGCCTCGCGCCAGGTCGTCTACCCGCGCGACCGGATGCCAGTCCTCAACCAGGACCGGGTCGTCGATCACTCGACTTCGTACTTGGACGGCACCATGCGCTGCGAGCTCTTGGGCGGCCGGGCGTAGCTTCGCTTCTGCCGCGCCGGCAGCTTGATGTCGTCGTGCGGGACAGGCTCGTACGGGATCAACGTCAGGAAGTGGGAGATGAGGTTGAGGTGCGCGGCACGCTTGTTGTCGGACTCGACGACGTACCACGGCGCTTCCGGGATGTCCGTGTACGCGAACATCTGGTCCTTCGCTTCTGAGTAGTCAACCCAACGCGCGCGTGCCTGCAGGTCCATCGGGCTCAGCTTCCACCGCTTGCTGGGGTCGTTGATGCGGCCGAGGAAGCGCCGCTCCTGCTCGTCGTCGCTCACCGACAGCCAGTACTTGACGAGCACGATGCCCGAGCGCACGAGCATGCGCTCGAATTGTGGGCACGTGCGCATGAACTCGTCGTACTCCTCCTCGGTGCAGAAGCCCATCACGCGCTCGACGCCCGCGCGGTTGTACCAGCTGCGGTCGAAGAAGACGAGCTCGCCCGCCGACGGTAGGTGGGCGACGTAGCGCTGGAAGTACCACTGCGTGCGCTCGCGGTCGGTCGGCGCCGGGAGAGCGACCACGCGCGCAAAGCGCGGGTTGAGCAAAGCGGTGATGCGCTTGATCATTCCGCCCTTGCCCGCGGTGTCGCGCCCCTCGAAGATGGCGACCACCCTCAGGCCGCGGTACCGCACCCAGTCCTCGAGCTGGACGAGCTCGACCTGGAGCTGCCTCAGCTCCTTCTCGTACTCCTTGCGGGACAGGACCTCCTGCTTACGCTTCCTGTCCTTCTTGTCGTTCTTGCCCTTCTTCGCGTCTCTCGTGACGACCGCCATCGCGCGCTCAAGTTAGCACCGACCAGGCACCACCTCCGGCCGCCTCGGCCGACAATCACTCCTCGCAGATGGGCGAGTTCCGGGCGCGGGCGGTTCTGTTCGACAAGGACGGCGTGCTCCTCGACACCATGGCGATGATCCGCTCGACCTGGGCCGAGTGGGCGGCCCACCGAGGCGTCGATCCGGTCGCAGTCCTCGCCTCGATCCACATGACCGCGTACGAGCTGTTCGAGCGCTTCGCGCCATCCGCCGACCCGCAGGGGGAGATCCGCTGGATCGCCGCCCGCCAGGCCGCCCTCGAGCCGTCGATCAAGGCCTTCGACGGCGCGGCCCAGCTGCTCGCAAGCCTCCCGGCCGGCGCGTGGGCGGTCGTCACGTCGGCCCGCTGCGAACCCTCCGCCCGCCACCTGCGGGCGGCCGGCCTGCCGGTGCCCAGTGTGCTCGTCTGCGCCGAAGAGACCCCGCGCGGCAAACCCGACCCGGCGGGCTACCTCCTGGCGGCGGCCCGCCTCGACGCGCGACCGGACGATTGCATGGTGGTCGAGGATGCGCCCGCCGGCATCCGTGCGGGCAAGGCCGCGGGCATGTTCGTGGTCGCGATCGCGAGCACCTGCGACCCGCCCCAGCTCGCCGAGGCCGACGCGATCGTGCCCTCGATCCGCTCGCTGCGCGCCCGCAGCGAGGATGGGGCGATCTGCCTCAGCTGGCGAACAGAGCCTTGATCTGGGCGGGGCTGATGTTCCCGCCGCTGCAGATCAACGCCACGGACCTGCCGCCCAGGCGCGAGCGCAGCTTCAGGGCTCCGGCGAGGGCGGCGGCGCCCGCGGCCTCGACGAGGGTGCGCGTCTTCTCGATCATCACCACGGTCGCCGCGTCGATCTCGTCATCCGAGACGAGAACGAAGTCGTCGAGCAGCCGGCGCAGGATCCGCTGCGGCAGCTCGAACGGCGCCGCCGTGGAGAGGCCTTCCGCCCGAGTGCTGTTGGGCGACTCACGCCATTCGCGATGCTTCCAGGACAGGAAGGCGGACGGCGCGGCCTCCGACTGCACGCCGATCACCTGCACGGAAGGGTTCACGGCCTTGGCCGCGATGCACGCCCCGGCTGCGCCCGACCCGCCGCCGATGGGCACGATGACGGTATCGACGTGTGGCCTCTCCTGGAGGATCTCGAGCGTGTGCGTGCCGACGCCCGCGATGAGCAGCGGCTCGTCACCCGAATGGATGTAGCGGTAACCATGCTCTCGCGCGAGCTTCTCGGCGTGCGCCTTGGAGTCGTCGAACCGCTCGCCTTCGAGCACGACCTCCGCCCCGAGGTCCTGCATCGCCTCGACCTTGACCGGGTTGGCGGCCGCCGGCGCGACGATGATCGCGTTGACGCCGAATAAGCGCGCCGCGTACGCGACCGACTGGCCGTGGTTGCCCGTCGAAGCCGCGACGACGCCGCGCTCGCGCTCGTCGTCGCTGAGCCGGCTGACGAGGTTCACGCCGCCGCGAACCTTGAACGCCCCTGTGGGGTTGTGGTTTTCGTGCTTGACGTGGACCTCGGCCCCGACCAGGCGGTCGAGCGCGGGATACCGGCGCAGCGGTGTGGGCGACAGGTATGGGCGGACCTGGCGCGCGGCGTCGAGAACGTCTGTGAACGCAGGCTCCTGCAGCTGCGCCATCTGGACGGACAGGGTAAGCGCTTCGCCCGCGACGCCGGCGCCGCCCACGCCGGCACCGAGGAAGCGGCTTAAGCCGGCTCGAATTCCACGTGCTGCGCGCAACATATCCAGGCCATGGCCAAGGTGATCGCGCGGACCATCGTTGCCGGGGCCCTCGTGCTCGCGACCGCCGCGTGCGGCTACGACACCAGCGCGACGTTCAATGCCGACGGCTCGGTCACGGTCGGACTCAAGTTCCTGTTCCCGAAGTCGCTGATGAACGGAACCAACGGCGCCTCGGTCAACGGCCTGAGCCCCTCGGACATCGCGTCGGCGCAGGCGAAGCTGCAGCAGAAGTACCCCGGTGGCAAGGTCACGGCGATCACCGAAGGCGGTGAGTCGGGAGCGCTGATCACGATTCCGTTCCAGAACGAGAAGGACGCGTTCGCCTTCTTGACGCAGCCGTCCTCGCTCAGCCCGAAGCCAACCAACGGGACCAGCGTCGGGCTCAACCTGTCGAACACCGGGGGCCTTTTCACATCGGCCACGCACACGAGCTCGGGCGGCTCCGACACCTTCACGTTCAAGACCGCGGCGCAGACGCAGCCATCGCCATCGCCCGGATCCCAGCAGGTCCTCACCGACGACGAGGTCGAGGCGATCTTCACGATCACGTTCGCGCTCACAGTGCCGCACGTCATCACGTCCGCGCCGGGCGCGCTGTTCACGCTCGACCGCAAGACCGCGATCTGGAAGCTGCACTGGACCAGGTCCGAGACGCTCACGGCCACTAGCGGGCAGGACGCCGGGCTCGCCGCCAACGTTCTCCCGGTGGCGCAGGATCCACGGCTCCTCGTCGCGGTCGGCTTCATCGCCATCAGCGCCGGCTTCCTGCTGGGCATGTTCTTGACGTGGCGCGGCCTGTTCAGCCGTCCGCGGCCGGCGCCCGTGCCAGTGCCGGTTACGCCGGAGCCGATGCAGTTCGTCGCGCCACCCCCGTCGGGCGAATTCTTCCCCGGCCCACCGCCCGGAGCGCCGCCCCCTCCCGTTTCCTGACAATGAGCCGGTGAAGTTCGGCCTCTTCCTCCCTCAGGGCTGGAGGATGGACCTCCTCGACATCGCCGACCCGGTCGAGAAGTACGAGACCATGACGCGCTGCGCGCTCGAGGCCGAGTCGGCCGGCTTCGACGCCGTCTTCCTGTACGACCACTTCCACACGGTTCCCGATCCCGTGCACGAGGCGGTCTTCGAGTGCTGGACCGCGATGGCAGCGCTGGCGCGCGACACCAGGACCATCCGCCTGGGCCAGATGGTCACCTGCAACGGTTACCGGCCGCCGTCGCTGCTGGCGAAGATGGCGAGCTCCGTCGACGTGATGAGCCACGGCCGGCTCATCCTCGGTCTCGGCGCCGGCTGGTACGAGCACGAGTACGAGGCTTACGGCTACACGTACCCGGACACGCCGGAGCGGCTGCGCATGCTGCGCGAGGCGCTGCGGGTGATCAAGGCGATGTGGACCGAGGACGACGCGACGTTCGAGGGTCGCTACTACCGCCTGCGCGGCGCGATCAACGAGCCGAAGCCGGTGCAGAAGCCACACCCGCCCCTCTGGATCGGAGGTGGCGGGGAGAAGGTGACGCTGAAGCTCGTCGCCCAGTACGGAGACGCGTGCAACCTGCGCGCCGACATCGACACCGTGCGGCACAAGCTCGATGTCCTGCGCGAGCACTGCCGGGCGGTGGGGCGCGATTACGACTCGGTGCTGAAGACGATGGAGTTCTACGCCATCGTCGGCGACCGTCGGGAGGTCGCTCGGGTGATCAAGGACACGGCGCGCCGCGTCGGCCGCGACGAGGAGTTCGTGCGTTCGGGGAACGAGTTCATCGGCGACCCTGACGAGATCGCTGAGACGATCCGCCTTTTCGCGGCCGCCGGCATCGACTACTTCATCGTCAACCTGCCCAACACGGCCGAGGGCGGCGTGATCGCGCGGTTCGCTGCGGACGTTTTCCCGCGGGTGGGGCTGCCGGTCGGATAAGGCGTTCTAGCGGTGAGGTGGTGGTTGCGATCCTCGCGCTGGCGGCGTGTGAGGCAGACCTGACGATCACCGCGGGCGCGGTCGGCCTTGGGCTGCGCCGATCGCACCCCGTCGTGACCGTGCTGGCCACGCTCGGCATCTCGGTCGCTTTCGTCGCCGCCGTGCTGTTCGTATGGGCCCTGTGGCTCGTCGCGCCGTCGTGCATCGCCGGCAGTGGATGCGGCGCGCCGGCCGCGGCGGCCTGCTGGTTCGCGGCGGGAGCGATGACGCAGTGGCTGTGGCTCGCCGCGGTCGCGCTGGCTGCGAGGCGGACGTCGGCGCGGCGCGCACGCCGCGCACTCGCCGCCTAGACGCCCCGCCGCGTGCGCGCGGCGGTCCTCGCAAGTAAGCTGCGCGTGCCCGGTTGGCCAGAGCATCACGTTGAAGACACACCCGTGGTCAGTGCTCGCGTGCGCGGCGGTCGCCGCGTTGGTCCTCGGTGCAATCGCGAGCGAGGTGCTTGCGGCGCCCTCCGGCTGGCTCGCGATCGACGGCGCCATGCGCAACGCGGGCGCGAGCACGGTCGACTGGGCAAACGCAGGGCCCGCGGGGCCGGCGTGCGCGAACGGCGGCGGCAACGTCACCGGATCGGGAGGGATTTTCAATTGCGGCGCGCCGCGCGGCGGCGGGGCCCCGCCCCTTCCTCCGGCGTTGACGCCGGCGGCCGCAGGTGACCCGAGCATCATCTCGTCCGCCTTCATCGTCGACCCCATCGCCGGCGACGTGGCCGGGTGCGGGGGTAGCGACCCGTCGATCCTGAAGGGAAGCGGTCCGA
>CBJLKR010000136.1:0-6689 GCA_966423695.1 uncultured bacterium
CCTGGGCGCGGTAAAGGGTGCGGTGACCGGCTTCGAGACGAGCGGCGAGGAGGTCATCGCCGCGAGGACGGCGACGAAGACCTTCCGCGCCGACGCGTTCGTGCTCGCGACGGGCAGGCACCTCGGCGGCGGGCTCGAGGCGGGACGCACCACGAACGAGCCGCTGCTCGGCCTCGGCGTCTTCCACGACGGCGCGCCCCAGGACGTGCTCGGCGTGCGCCTGCATCACCTCAAGTACCTCGACCCGCGGACCGAGATGCGCCTCGGCTTGATGACCGACAAGCGCCTGCACCCCATGCTCGAGCACGGCTCGGTCGCGTATCGCAACCTGTACGCCGCGGGCGCGGTCCTCGGTGGCTACGACTACGCCGGGCCGTGCGGCTTCGGAGTGCCGATCCTCACCGGCTGGCTCGCCGGACGGTACGCCGCCAAGCACGAATCGTGAACCGGGGCGAGCTCGAGAAGATCGTCGGCGGAGCCGCCGTCGACGAGCGACCGGTCCGGGACCTGTGGCCGCTCGCGATCATGGACGAACGGGCGGGGAAGCAGCCCGCGCGGGTGCTGGTCGTGAGGCCGGCAGGGCGCGACCAGGTCGCCGCCATCATGCGCTGGGCGACCGCCAACCACGTCTCGGTCTCTCCGCTGGGCGGGGGCAGCGGGGTGTGCGGTGCGCTCGCCCCGGAAGCAGGCGAGATCGCGCTCGATATGTCGGGCTTCGATCGCGTGTTCGAGATCGACGAGACCAACCTGACGGTGAGATGTGAGTCCGGCGTCAACGGCCTGGCGCTCGAGAAGCAGCTGAACGAGCGCGGCCTGACGCTCGGCCACTTCCCGAGCTCGCTCCCGGGAACGACTGTCGGCGGCCTGATCTCGACGCGCTCCTCCGGGCAGGAGTCGACCCGCTACGGAAGCATCGAGGACATGGTGGTGAGCCTGGCGGTGGTGCTGCCCGACGGCACTTTCGCCGCGCCGCGACCCGGTCCGCGGTCCGCCGCCGGCCCGGCCCTCCACCAGCTGTTCGCCGGCGCGGAGGGCGCGCTCGGGGTCGTCCTCGGCGCGGTCCTTCGGGTGCACCGGCTGCCGGAGGCGACCGTCGGGTGTGGTTTTGCCGTCGCCGACCTTCACGCCGGTCTCGAGTGCATGCGCGCGGTCATGCAGGCCGGCATGCGGCCGCTCGTCATGAGGCTCTACGACGCCGAGGACGCGGCGTTCAGCGGTTACGACGTGCACGACGCCGAATGCGCGCTCGTGGTCGCGACGGCGGGGCCGCCGAGCATCGCCCAGGCCGAGGCGCAGGAGGTCCGGCGGCTCGCGGCGGACGCTCGTGACCTCGGCGAGGAAGCGTGGACGAGGTGGCTGGGTCACAGGTTCGATCTGTCCGCCGAGCGGATGAAGATGCTGCTCACGCCCGAGGGCTCGTACCTCGACACGATCGAGCTCGCGGCGCCATGGACGGTCCTGCCGCAGCTCCACGAGCGAGTCAAGTCCGCAATAGCCGTCGGCGGGCTGGCGTTATGCCATTTCAGTCATGCCTACGAGCAGGGATGCTGCGCCTACTTCACGTTTGGAGGCTCGGCGGACACGGAGGCGGACGCCCGCGCCGCGTATCAGCGCGCCTGGGAGGGCGCGATGACCGCCGCGCTCGAGCTTGGCGCTACGATCACGCACCACCACGGTGTCGGTCAGGCGCGGTCGCGCTGGATCGCGGACGAGATGGGAGGTTGGATGCGCGTCTGGAGGGCGGTGAAGGAGGGCCTCGACCCTGAGGGGACGATGAACCCACGCGCGCTCGGAGGCGCGAGATAGCCGGCCGTCCCGGCGCACCGATCCTGTTCATCGTCAACCCTGCGTCAGGCGCCGGCAAGGCGGGACGTGAGTGGGCGGCCGTCGAAGGCTGGCTGCCGTCGACGGGCCTGCCTTACGAGGTGGCCCGCACGACCCGCCCGCTGGAGGCGTCGGAGATCGCGCAGCGCAACGTCATCGCGTCGCGACCCGTGGTCGTCGCGGTCGGTGGTGACGGCACGCTGAACGAAGTGGTGAACGGCTTCTTCCGCAACGGCGCGCCCATCCCGACGACGACCAAGCTGGCGATGGTCCCGCTCGGGACCGGCGGTGACTTCCGGCGCACGCTCCGCATCCCGGTCGACACGCGCCAGGCGGTGGACGTGCTGCGCAACGGCATGGTCCGCAGGCTCGACGCCGGATGCGTCACTTACACGAACGAAGACGGATCGACGGGCGTGCGGCATTTCATCAACATCGCCGACGCCGGCCTCGGCGGCGACGTCGTGTACATCGTCGGCAACGGGACGAAACGTTTCGGCAGCGCGACGTACACCATCGCCGGTCTGCGCGCGCTCGTCGGCTTCAAGAACCGGCCCATGACCGTCGACGTCGACGGTGCCACGTACCAGCTGGACAAGGCGCAGCAGGTCGTGGTCGCGAACTGCCAGTTCTTCGGCGGCGGGATGAAGATGGCGCCGGCCGCCTCGCCGACGGATGGCGTCTTCGACGTGATCCTCATCAAGGACGCCGGCAAGATCGAGACGATGCGCGGGATGAACGATATCCGCAGCGGCAAGCACCTCGACCAGAAGAACCCGAAAATGGAGCTCATGTACGGCAAGCGCGTTTCGGTGTCGTCACCGGCGAAGGTGAGGATCGACGTCGACGGCGAGGCGGTGGGCTTCCTGCCGGCGCTGTTCGAGATTCAGCCGGGCGCGATCGAATTCATCACGCCGAGATGAATCGGGGCGTCGTGGCGACGCCGCACCGTATGGCGAGCGAGGTGGGCGCGCAGGTTCTGCGCGACGGTGGCAACGCGATCGATGCGGCGATCGCTGCGGACGCCGTGCTGTGTGTCCTGTACCCGCACATGACTTCGATCGGCGGCGACCTGATGGCGATCGTCTGGCCGGCCGGCGCCGGCGCACCGGTGGGACTGGTCGGCGCGGGCCGCTCGGGCGAGCTGGCCAGCATCGAGGCCGTGCGCGAGCGCGGCTTCGACGATATGCCGGCGCGCGGGGCCCTGCCCATCACGGTCCCCGGCACCGTCGAGGCGTGGGGGAGGCTGCTCGAGCGCTTCGGGACGTTCGGTCTCGGCGCCGTGCTCGAGCCGGCGGAGGCGCTGGCGCAGGACGGCTACGTCATCACCGCGCAGCTGTGCGAGTTCCTCCAGGCGGCGGCCGGCTGGCTCGGCCGGGAGCCCGCCACGTACGCTTTGTTCCCTCCGATGGAGGCCGGCATGCTCCTTCGTAATCCGGACCTCGCGGCGGTGCTCCACGACATCGGCCGGAGCGGCATCAACACCGTCTACCGCGGTGAGATCGCGACCGCGATCGCGGCCGCGGTCGAGAAACGCGACGGGTTCATCACGCGTCAGGACCTGGCGACTCACCGTTCGCAGTGGGTGGACCCGATCGCCTTTCCTTACCGCGACCTGGTGGTGTACGAGCTGCCGCCACCGACGCAGGGCCTCGCGGCCGCCGCGCTGCTGGTCCGGCTCGCCGCCAGGATGGGCTTCTCCGGAGCACGCGATACGGCTTACGCGCTGCGCGACCGCTACATCACCGATCCAGACTTCTCGCCCGCCCCCGTCGACCCGTTCCTGGACCCCGAGCAGGTGGCCGCGGGGCCCGGCGAGGTCCGCGACGGCGGCGACACGGTCTACCTGTGCGCCGCCGACGAGCATGGCAACGTCGTGTCGTTGATCCAGAGCATCGCGTTCGACTTCGGGTCGGGCGTCGTCGCCGAAGACACGGGCATCCTGCTGCAGAACCGCGGCGCCTATTTCTCGCTCGAGCCGCGGCACGTCAACCGGCTCGAGCCGCGCAAGCGGACCATGCACACGCTGATCCCGGCCATGGCGGCGCGCGAAGGCAAGCCGGCGATCGCGTTCGGCTGCATGGGCGGCGACCTGCAGCCGCAGATCCAGGCCCAGGTGCTCAGCAACATCGTCGACGGCGGCCTCGATCCGTCCGAGGCGGTGACCCGGCCCCGGATGGCGATCCTGCGCGACGGCACGACCGCCGTCGAAGCGGACTATCCCGGGGCCGGGGAGATGGCGCGCACACGCCCCGACGTGATGCTCATGCCGGCCAGGCACCACTCTTTCGGACACGCGCACGCCATCGTCGTCGACGGGCCGGGGAGATGGCGCGCGGGGGCCGATCCGAGGTCGGACGGATCGGTCGAATACGGGCGCTGACGGCCGCCCCGTATACTTGCGGGTTGAGTTTGGCAGTAGAGAAAGAAGTCAAAGGCAAGCTGATCGCGGACCACAGTCGCGGTGCGAAGGACACGGGCTCTCCGGAAGTCCAGATCGCGCTGTCTAACGCTCGTATCCGGGAGCTCACCGAGCACCTGAAGACGCACGCCAAGGACCATCACTCGCGCCGCGGCCTCCTTCTCCTGGTCGGCAAGCAACGGCGTCTGCTCAACTACCTGAGGGACACCGACGTCGAGCGCTATCGCGCCCTCGTCGCCAAGCTCGGGATCAGGAGATAGCGCCGGGCGCGCGCAGGGCGCCCACTCAAAAAAATAAGTCGGAGGATCCCCGCCGGTAGCGCGGGTCAGCTCTTAGAAGCTCTCGTTCAGCGGTTTCGCTAAACGCCGGCTGCTAGGAATCTGACCCAAGCCGCGCCGCAGGGACTCCTCCACATATCGGGAGGTATGGGCGTGGCAATTGTCACGAAAAACGTAGACGTCGCCGGACGGCGACTTTCGATCGAGACCGGCAGGGTGGCCGAGCAGGCCAACGGCGCGGTCATCGTCCGCCAGGGCGATACGGTCGTCCTGAGCACCGCGGTCATGAGCAAGGAACCGCGGGAGGGGATCGACTTCTTCCCGCTCACGTGCGATTACGAGGAGAAGCTGTACGCGGCGGGCAAGATCCCGGGCGCCTTCATGCGCCGCGAGGGCAGGCCCAGCGAGACCGCGATCCTCGCGTCTCGCCTGACGGACCGGCCGCTGCGGCCGCTGTTCCCCGACGGCTTCCGGCTGGACGTGCAGGTCGTCTCGACCGTGCTCTCGGTCGACCAGGAGAACGACCCGACGATCCTGAGCATCAACGGCGCCTCGACCGCGCTCGTCATCTCCGATATCCCGTTCCAGGGTCCGGTCGGGGCCGTGCGCATGGGCTACGTCGGCGGCCAGGTGGTCGTCAACCCGCCCATGTCGCAGATGGCCGAATCGGAGCTCGACCTCGTCGTGGCCGGCACCGCCGACGCGATCCTGATGGTCGAGGCCGGCGCCAAAGGCGTGAGCGAGCAGGTCGTGCTCGACGCGCTGACGGCGGCGCACGAGGAGATCAAGCGCATCTGCGCGGCGCAGCTCGAGCTGCGCGACCAGGTCGGCCTGGAGAAGCGCGAGTGGATCTCCAGCACCTACCCCGAGCAGATGGTCGAGATCGTGGGCGAGTACCTCGCCCTGCGGCTGGACCAGGTGATGTACAGCGCCGACAAGGCGACCCGGGAGAGGGGCATGGACGAGCTCCGCGCCCGCACCGTCGCCGAGCTCGGCGAGCGCTTCCCGGAGCACGCCGACATCATCGGCAAGCTCTTCGACAAGGCGGTCAAGGACCGCGTTCGGCAGCGAGTGGTCGAGGACGGCGTGCGGGTGGACGGTCGCGGTCTCACCGACATCCGGCCCATCACGGTCGAGGTCGGCGTCCTGCCGCGCACCCACGGCTCGGGCCTTTTCACCCGCGGCCAGACCCAGGCCTTGACGATCGCCACGCTCGGGGCGATGTCGGACCAGCAGAAGCTGGACGGGCTGACGGCCGAGGAGTTCAAGCGCTACATGCACCACTACAACTTCCCGCCGTTCTCGGTCGGGGAGACGCGTCCGCTGCGCGGCCCGGGGCGGCGCGAGATCGGGCACGGCGCGCTCGCCGAGCGCGCGCTGCTGGCGGTCATCCCGCCGGTGGAGGACTGGCCCTACACCATCCGCCTCGTGTCCGAGATCCTGAGCTCCAAAAGCTCGACCTCGATGGCGTCGGTCTGCGGCTCGACTCTGGCCCTCATTGACGCCGGCGTGCCCATCAAATCGCCGGTCGCCGGCATCGCGATGGGACTGGTCACGCGCGAGGGCCGGTTCGCGGTCCTCACCGACATCCAGGGCATCGAAGACGCGCTGGGCGATATGGACTTCAAGGTCGCGGGCACACGCGACGGAATCACGGCCCTGCAGATGGACATCAAGATCAAGGGCCTGAACATGGAGATCATGGCGCAGGCGCTCGAGCAGGCGCGAGAGGCCAGGCTGTACGTCCTCGACAAGATGCTCGCGGTTCTGCCACGGCCCCGCAGCGAGATGTCGAGCTACGCGCCGCGGATCACGACCATCCTCGTCAATCCCGAGAAGATTCGCGACATCATCGGCAAGGGAGGGTCGACGATCCGCAAGATCGTCGAGGAGACCGGTGCCCAGATCGACGTCGAGGACGACGGGCGTGTCTTCATCGCCGCGGTCGACCAGGAGGGCGGCCAGCGGGCGATCAACTGGATCAAGAGCCTCACCGACGAGGTCGAGGTCGGCAAGGTCTACCGGGGCAAGGTCGTGCGCATCATGCCGTTCGGCGCCTTTGTCGAGGTCCTGCCGGGGCAGGACGGCCTCGTTCACATCTCGAAGCTGACCGACCACCGCGTCGAGCGCGTCGAGGAGGTCATCAATATCGGCGACGAGATCAT
>CBJLKR010000137.1:0-6645 GCA_966423695.1 uncultured bacterium
GGAGCGCGACCGCCCCGAAGGACAGGATGGACGGCACCCACAGGCCCACGAAGATTCCCTGCTCGTGGCTGCCCGTGAACCACAAAGTCACCGACAGGACGAAGGCGGCGAACGCCCCACCGAGGATGACAAGGGACGCCCTTCGCCTCAGGGCGTCTCGGTCCCTATTCAATTTTTGATTTCCACCCTCCGGCGCCGCCCTCCGGGGGCCCTGCCCGGTTGGCGCCGACCATTTGCGTCGGTTCCGGGCTCCGGAGATGGCTGCCAGGTGAAGTCGCAGCGAACTGGGCCTGGATCGCGTCGCGTCGGAAGTCGAAGATGCGCCGGAGCAGCCTCTGAACGAAGAGCGCGTGAGCCAGCGCACCGGCCGGACCGAAAGGCAGGACGTACTCGACCAGGTCGCTGACCAAGGTCGACCGCCCGAAGCGCTCAAACGTATGGGTGTGGCGCCAGTATCTGTAGGGCCCGTATTCCTGCACGTCGACGAATCGCATGCCGGCATGCCATTCCGCGATCCGAGTTCTCCATCGGACAGGTATGCCGAACAGAGAAAGGGAGTAGTCGATTCGCGTACCGACGCGCATCTCGACCGGAAGGCGGGTGAGGAAACGGAAATGGAGGAAGCCGGGGGTCAGCGCTTCCAGGTTCGAGGCGTCGGCGAAGAAGGCGAACACCTCGTCGAGCGGCCTCGCGACGAGCTGCGTGCGCGACAGGAGCCGGACCTGCGCCTCGTTCGACATCATGCGGCGGCTCCCGCGGGCGGCGCATCAGTCACGGCCGCGAGGGCGCCCGCCAGCTCTGGAAACGTGAACTCGTAAGCGGTGCGCTCCGCGACTCGGGGCAGGACCCGCTGAGAAGCCAACAGGACCTCGCTCACCTCGCCAAAGGCCAGACGGAGAGCTGTCTTGGGGACGGCCAGCGCGGCCGGCCGGCGAAGCGCGCCGGCGAGAGCCTGCGTGAAATCGATGTTGGTGACCGGGTGCGGCGAGGTGGCGTTCATCGGACCGTGGATCTCGTCATGCCGGCCGGCATGAAGGAGAGCGCCAACGACGTCGTCGATGTGGATCCAGGGCATCCATTGCCGGCCACTCGCAAGCCGGCCGCCGAGGCCGAGCTTGAACGGAGTCAGCATCTGCCCCAGGGCTCCGCCGTTCGGGGCCAGGACGACTCCGATGCGCACGCAGACCACCCGGACACCCAGCTTCTCGGCCGCCATCGCCTCGCGTTCCCAACCTGCGCAGACGTCGGCCAAGAATCCAGATCCGGCGGGTGACGTTTCATCGAGCGCCTCATCGCCCCGGTCGCCGTAGATGCCCACCGCTGACGCCGAAACAAGCACCTTGACAGGCGATGGCGCCGCGGCCAGGGCCGCGACGAGGTTGCGCGTGCCACGGATGCGGCTGTCGCGAATGCGCTGCTTCTTCTCCGTCGTCCAGCGGCCTTCCGCCACCGGCTCCCCGGCGAGGTGAAAGATCGTGTCCACACGGCGAAACGCCTCCTCGGGCGCGGTCTCGACCTCGGGCCTCCAGCCGTGCATCTCCACCGAGGGCCCCAGCCGGTTGGCCCGGGATGGGTCACGGCTCAAGACGACCGCCTTGCTCAGCTTTGCGAGCAGGGCCCGCCCGAGCAGTCCGGTGGCCCCGGTGACGAGCGCTCTCATGCCCTCACGATCTGGATTGCGTCGACGGTCACATCTGTGACTTGGAGGTCCACAACCACCACCTTAGGTGGCCATGTTCGACGCGCCCTTCGCATCTCGTTCCGACTTAGACGAAATCCTCGACAGCCGGCTCGGGGAGGGCTTAGGTTGTCGGCGCCCGCGTTCCCTCTCCCTCGAGCGGTCGCACACTGCTCGACATCGAACCCGCCATCCATTGGTTCCGGCGTGACCTCCGGCTGTTCGACCACCAGGCTCTCGCCGGGGCGGGCGAACACGGCCGGCCGGTGATCGCGCTGTTCGTGCTCGACCCCGCCGTCCTGGGGCGATCCGACACCGGGCGCAGCCGCATTGCGTATCTGGCGGGGGCAGTCGCCGAGCTGGAGGGTGCCCTCCGGCGCCGCGGTTCGGGACTCGTGATCAGGCGGGGCGACGCCAGGGAGGTCGTACCCGCCGTGGCCGCGGAGGCGGGCGCGGGGCTGGTGACGGCGGTGAGGGATTTCGAGCCCTTTGCGCGTGCCCGCGACACCGCGGTCGCCAAGGCTCTCGAGAAGGACGGCCGCGTACTCAGGCTGTCGCCAGAGCAGCTCCTCCTCGATCCGTCCGTCGATCCGCCGATCCGCGCTTTCAGAGCCTGCCTGCGGCGTTTCAACGTCGCCGTCGCCGAGGGCATCGCTCCTCCCCCGCGCATCCCGGGCCTTCAACCCGCCGCCCGGCTGCCGCGAACCGAAGGCATGCCCGGAGCCAAAGCCCTCGGCTTTGGGGTCGCGGATCGGGCCCTCGAGCCGGGTGAGCGCGCGGCGGCCCGACGGCTTGCCGTCTTCGCCGAAGGGAGGCTGGCCGGCTACGCGAGCGCCCGCGACGAACCCGCGGCGGATGCCACGTCGCACCTCTCTGCAGACCTGCGGTTTGGGGCGCTGTCGGTGCGAACGGCGATTCGAGCAGCCGTCGAACTCGGCCGCGCGGCGCCGAACGCCGAGCAGGGCGTCAGGGCATGGCTGAACGAGCTCGCCTGGCGCGACTTCTACGCGTCAGTCCTGTGGCATTTTCCGGAGGTCGAAACGCTTGAGTTCGAGGTCCGGCTTCGTGGCCTGCGGTGGTCCCACCCGGAGCCGAGACTCGGGCTCTGGGAGCAGGGGCTCACCGGCTACCCGATCGTGGACGCGGCCATGCGCCAGCTGCAAGCTGAGCATTTCATTCCCAACCGCTGCCGCATGATCGTGGCCTCCTTCCTGGTCAAGCACCTTCACGTGGACTGGCGACTCGGAGAGAGGCACTTCATGCGCCAGCTGGTGGACGGCGATATGGCGAACAACAACGGCGGCTGGCAGTGGATCGCGTCCACCGGCATGGATGCGCAGCCCTACTTTCGAATCCTCAACCCTGTGCTGCAGGGCGAGCGCCACGATCCGTCGGGCGCTTATGTGCGGCGCTGGATACCCGAGCTGCGCCGGATACCTGATCGCTACATCCACCGCCCCTGGGATGCGCCTTCGCCACCTGCGGGGTACCCGCGCCGAATCGTCGACCACGATCGGGAGAGGGCGATCGCGCTCCAGCTCTTCGCCAACCGGCAGCCGTCACGACGCACGGTCGCCACAATCCGGCGAAGAGGGTGAGTGTTCGCGAGGCGCCGGCGTTTGCACGGTCACATTGGGCGAAGGGTGCCCGTGGACACCTGACAGGCCAACGCCGACATGGCGACAAGGCTCAGCACCATTTAGACCCTCTCGCTGAACAGCACGTCGCGCGTACCTTTGCTCGCTCACGCTCATCTCCCTCATGGCAGAGGAGTGTCGCGTAGGTACCGAAGTAGCTGTTGCGCACCTGCCGAAGGTCTGTCGCACGGCAGCCGAAGGCGATTTGTCGCCTAGCTGCCGAACTTACACAAACACGATGGTGCTCGCGCAGGGAGTCGAACCCTGAACCTTGGGATTAAGAGTCCCCTGCTCTGCCAGTTGAGCTACGCGAGCGAGTGACGCAACCCGCCTGTCGATTCTAAAGGTCGCAAGAATTTAACAGGCTGGGTTCCCCTCACGCCCGGGCATGACTAGCGTCGTGCGCATGCCGGCCCGCGTCCCTCTCGATGTCGACCTCGAGGACCGTCTCCTGTATGGCTTGACGCCGACGCGCCTGGTGTATCTCGTCGTCGCCCTGCTCGGCGCGTTCTCGCTGTGGTCTGGGGGATGGGCGCAAGCGCCTGTGCGGGTAAGCGCCGCGCTGATCGTGGCCGTCGCCGGCGCCGCCGTCGCGTGGGGCCGCTGGCGTGGCCGTCCCGTCGATGCCTGGATTACGGACATCGCCGTCTTCATCGGCGCGACTTACCGCTTGCGTTGGCGCCCACCGCGGCTGGAGCGGTTCAGGCCGCGACGGCCGAAGTGATCGCCCTGGTCAGACGCGCGCCCGACGCAATCTGGTCGGAGCGCGCCAGCAAGATGGCGATCTTCGACACCGCGCCCATCGGTTTTGCCGGCGCGGCCGAGGACGACCGGCGGACTTGGCTCAATGGCTTTCGGCGGCTCGTCGACGGCCTGGACGCGCCGGCGCAGTTCGTGATCGAGGTGGTGCCCGGACCGGACGCGGACGCCGAGATCGGCGGCGACCTCCCGATCGACCACGGCGACATGCGAGGCGCCGACCTCGCCTTTGCCGCCGCCATCCGCCGCGCCTCGTCGGCCCACGTGATCACCACGTCGCTCGCGACGGACGAGGCTCAGGCGTCGCGTCTCGGCGCCGGCCTAACCGCGATGGGCGCGCGGTGGTGGAGGCGCGACGCCTTCGGCGCCGATGTGTTCGGCCGCGAGACGCGGGATGGCCTCCTGCATGTCGCCGGTTTCAGCCGCACCTGGTACGTCGACCGCATGCCGGGCACAGAGCTGGAGGCTGGCTGGCTGCACCGCCTTGTCCCCGCCGGGCTCTCAGTCCGCCTCGCCTTCCACGTCGTGCCGCTGCCGGCAGCCTGGATCGTCGGTTACCTCCAGCGCCAGCTCGTGAACATGCGCGCGACCCGCATGCTGGACTCCGCCGGCGGCGCGCTCGATCCCGCGCTGGCCGGGGCCCTGCCCACCGCGGAGGACCTTCAGCGCCGGCTTGCGTCCAGCCAGGACAAGGCGTTCCACGTCTCGACCTACCTCACCGCCACCGCGGCGTCGGTAGCCGATCTCGACATCGCCGCGCGCCGCGTCGAAGCCGCCGCCCGGGCCACCCTGTGCGAGATGCAGCCTTGCACGTTCCGCATGCTCGACGGCTTCATCGCGACCATGCCCGGCGGACGTGACCGGTTGCAGCGCAAGCGTGTGCTCGACTCGACGGCGCTGACCACTCTGTTCCCGTGGCACGAACCCGACCTGCAGCAAGCGGGCGGGGTGCTGGTCGGGCGCAATCGCGCCACCGGCGCACCCGTGCTCGTGGATGCGTTCGACCAGCGGCTCTACGCCAACGCCAACATCGCCGTCTTCGGCCATTCCGGCGCCGGCAAGACCTACCTCCTGTCGACCCTGGCCATGGGCGCGCTCGGCCAGGGCGTCCAGGTGTACATCGTCGACCCCGAGCACGAGTACGGCGGCCTCGCCGACCAGCTCGGCGGCGTCGACGTGCGTCTCGCGCTCGGTTCGGGACACTCGCTCAACGTGCTCGACCTGCGGTCGTCGGAGCGACATGACGAGTCGTGGCTGGGTCCGGCCGCGGCCGACGCTGTCGACCTGTGCGCTTGCGTTTGCGGCGGTCTCGACGAAGCGGAGCGAGCGACCGTCGAGGGCGCGGTGAGACAGGCGTACGCGGAAACCGCGGAACCGGTGCTGCGCGACGTCGCCGAGCGTTTGCCGCACGGCTCGCGCGCGGCTCTGATCCTCCATCGCTGGGTCACCGGCAGCCTCGGTCAGATGTTCAGCGCGCCGACAAACGTCGATCTCGACGCGCCGATCGTCACCTTCGGCATGCGCGAGCTGAGGGACGAGATGATCGCGCCCGTCCACTTCCTTCTCGCCGAGGCGCTCTGGACGCGCATCAAGCGCAAGGATCGGCGCCGCATGCTGGTCATCGACGAGCTGGGCCTGCTCTTCGAAGACGCGACGATTCGGCGGTTCGTCGTCAGCCTCGCCCGCCGCATCCGCAAGTACGACGGGTCGCTCGTCTTTGCGACCCAGAATCCCGGTGACCTGCTCAGCTCGGACCAGGGAGCTGTCGTCGCGACGAACCCTGCCCTCGTCTTCTTCGGTGCGCAGCGGCCCGGCGAAGCCGCGAAGCTGCAGTCGGCCTTCCATCTCAGCCCGCATCAGCGAGGCTTTCTCGAATCCGGCCAGCGCGGCGACTTCCTTCTCGCCGCCGGCGGCGATCGGCTGGCCGTTGCGGTGAAAGCTCCGCCCTGGCAGGAAGAGGCGATGCGGCGTGCCCGATCGACGGCGCGTCCGCCGCGCTGACGCGTAGGCTTACGCGCACATGGCGCGGGTCATCCACTATCGCCTGTACGGCCTTCCCGAGCATCGGCTCGAAGGCGTCCACGAGCAGTTCGCCGCGCTCGGCGGCGTGCGAGCGTGGCGCTCCGGCACGCCCTGGATCGCCAGCCCCCAATCGCGCGGGCTGTTCGAGATGGAGTACTTCCGCCACCTCCGCAATGAAGAGGGCGGCCGGCTCAGCGCCGCGGGCTTCGCCAAGATGGCCGGTGACGAGACGGATGCCCTGATCCTCGCCATCTTCATGCGCGATCTCAGCGCTGAGCACGGCATCCGGACGTCGATCCGCGACCCAGATCATCCGCTCGCGAAACTGCGCCATCTCGACTTCCGCTTCGGACGCTTGCCCAGCGGACAGTCGCTCGAAGATGTCCTGGCCAGGCGCCCCGTGATCAAGAAGGTGGAGGGGGAAAGGATCCTTTTCTACCCGCCGACCTTCCGGCTCCACTCGATGAGCCCGCCGAGCCCGGAGTGGGCGTACGCGCTGTGCGGGATCCGGGCCTACGCGCCGACGCTGCTCGAGGCGGAGCAGGAGGC
>CBJLKR010000138.1:0-6579 GCA_966423695.1 uncultured bacterium
CGAGAACCGCGGGGCCGCGGGTCTTGTGGCGGCGATCGCCGACCACGCTCCCGCCGGCCTGCGCCCGGCGCCGAGGGAGGTGCGCGGGCGGTTCGACTCCGCCGGCGTGCTGAGACTCGCCTACCGCACGCGCTCGCCGAAGCGAGGCGCGTACAGGTTCGGCCCGCTCGACCTGCAGGTGGCGCACGCCGAAGGTTGGTGGCGCCGCCAGCTGCGCATCCCGCTGGCCGAGGAGGTCGCGGTCTTTCCGAACGTCGTCGCCATCCGTCGCATCCAGCTTTCGCTCCGTCGGGGGCTGCGCGCGATGGCGGGCATGCGCAGGGCCAAGCCGCCCGGCGCATCGACGGCCTTCGCCGGCCTGCGTGACTACGTCCGGGGCGACGATATCCGCCGCGTGAGCTGGACGGCGACCGCCCGCCGCGACCGGCCGGTCATGGTCGAGGTCGAAGCGGAGCGCGGCCAGCAGGTGATCATCGCGCTCGACTGCGGGAGGTTGATGACCGCCCCGGCCGGCAACCTCGACAAGCTCGACCATGCCGTGAACGCCGCCCTGATGCTTGCGTGGGTGGCGCAGGCTTATGGCGACCGCGTCGGCCTCATGACCTTCGACGATCGGGTCATCAGCTTCCTCAAGCCTGAGAGGGGGGCGACGCAGCTCCGGCACATCACCGAGGCGCTGTACGCGGTCCAGCCGCAGTACGTCGAACCCGATTTCGGACATGCGATGACGCACCTCGCGTTGCGCGTCGGCCGGCGCTCGATGGTCGTGATCCTCACCGACGTCCAGGATCCCGGTGCGTCGCGCGAGCTGGTCGCGCATGCGCTGCGGCTCGCGGCGCGGCATCTCGTGCTGGTGGTGGCGATGTCGGACCCCGCGGTGCTCGCGGCGCGCGACGCCGCCATCGACACGAGCAGCCGCGCCTACGAGTGGGCGGCCGCGGAGGAGTTCGTGTCGAGCAGGCGCGAGAGCTTCGAGCTGTTGCGCCGCGGCGGGGTCCTGGGCCTCGACGTCGTCGCCGGCAGGCTGAGCCCGGCCCTGGTCGAGCGCTACCTCGAGCTCAAGGAGCGAGCTCTTCTTTAGCCCGCCGGCCCGCGAGCAGCAGGTAGGCGTAGAACAGGCCGCCGGTCGTCAGGCCGATGGCGACTTTGAGTGGGAACGGCGCCTGCGAGGGCGAGACGTTGCCTTCGATGGTGCCCGCGACCACGAGCATGGGCGCGAGCCCGACCAGGATCGTAAACGCGCGTCGCGTCGCGACGACGAGAGCGTCGGAGCGCCTGCGGTTGCCTGGCGACAGCAGCGCCCAGCCCATCATGAGCCCGCCGGCGCTGACGGCGATCACGATCGAAAGCTCGAGCACCCCGTGGGCGATCACGAACTCGAACAGCCCGCCACCGAGGCCGTATGCCTGGGTCAGGCCGAACAGGCCGCCCAGCGAGATGCCGTTGGTGATCAGCACCCACAGCACCGGCAGGGCGAAGATCACGCCGAGCGCGAACGCCACCATGACGACCTGGATGTTGTGGGTCATGATCAGCCCCGCGACCTGCACGCGTTCGTCGGCGGGGATGTTCGTCCAGAGCTGGTGGTGGTGTACCTGGTCGATCAGACGTGGGTCGGCGAGCGCGTACGCCGCGTCGGGGTTGGCCAGGACGACGAAGAAGGTGATGAATGCCGGCACGAACATCAGGCCCGCGGCGGCCAGCAGGTACGGCCACGCCTCGCGGTACGTGCGCGGCAGCGTCCGGCCGTAGAAGCGGCGTATCCGTTTCGTCACCTCGCCCCCGCGCCGGTAGACGATGCCGTGACCCCGCGCGACGAGGCCGTTGAGGTAGCGGTGCACGGGCTCGTCGGGCCAGTCACGCTGCGCGCGCGCAAGGTCGGCGGTCGCGCGCCGGTACAGCGCCGCCATGGTCAGCACCTGCGCGGGCGTGAGCGCGTTGAGGCGCCCGGCACCGGCGCGCGCGAGCAGGTCCTCGAGCCGGTTCCAATCCTGGCGGCGCAGCGCTGCGAATTCCTCGGGCCTGATGCCTAGGACAATAACCAGCAGATGAGCCGTCCGCTCCCGGACACCGACCTCGTCGTCGCCACGCCCGAGCGCGTGTCGTTCGACTACCAGGTCGCGGGCCTCGCGACCCGCGGCATCGCCGAGCTGCTCGACCTCCTGATCCTGTCGTTCGTCCTCGCGGGCGTCTACTTCGCGGCGATCGCCGTCGCGGCGGCCGGAAGCGACACGCTCGCCTACCTCGTCGCGGTGATCGGGACCTTCGTCGTGGTGTTCGGCTACCACTGGGCTTGCGAGGCGTTCTGGTCGGGCCAGACCGTGGGCAAGAAGGCCTTCCGCCTGCGGGCGGTGGGCGATCGGGGAGAGCCGCTGACGTTCGCCCAGGCGGGGATCCGCAACGTCGTGCGCATCGTCGACTTCCTGCCCTACGCCTACGGCGTGGGGCTCGTCGTCCTTTTCCTGAACGGCCGCGGCAAGCGCCTCGGCGACCTCGCCGCCGGCACGGTCGTGGTCAAGGACTCGGATTACCTTCCGCTGTGGCGGGTGCCGGGCGGACGGCCGACCGATCCCCCTCCTCCACCGCAGGCCTTCACTGCTCCCACCGCGCCGCCGGCGATCGCGCCGGCCTCGGCCTCAGAGCTCTTCCTGCGCCGGCTCGACCCGGAGCTCCGCCGGTTCGTGGCCGCCTACGGCCGCCGGCGGCCCGAGCTTGCGCCGCCGCTTCGCGCCCAGCTCGCCGGCCAGGTCCAGGCGCTGCTCGAGAGCGCCGCCCCGGACGTCTTCCACCGGTACGGCCCGCTGGCGGCGCTCGACTACCTGGCCGACCTCGAGCGAGGGGTTCCGGTCTAGCCGAGCCACTCCCGGAACTGCTCGGGCGTCAGGTTGCCGCCCGTGAGGATCGTGGCCACTCGCCGCCCCGCGAAATCGCCCGCGTACCTGGCGAGCGCCGCGACGCCCGCCACCGCGGACGGCTCGACCGCGAGGCCGGCGTCGGCGAGGACCCACCGCATCGCGTCGCGCATCGCGCCGTCGTCGACCAGGAGCACGTCGTCGACGGTCGCCGCCATGGTCTCGACCGCTTCCGGCACGGGCACGCGCACGCTGATGCCGTCGGCGATCGTGGCGGCCGGCGCGTCGACGGCCTTGCGCGCCCTCCACGAAAGCGCCATCGAAGGCGCGCCCTCGGCGCAGACGGCGACCACGCGCGTGCCGGGCGATCTGTGCTTCAGCCACGTGCCGACGCCGTTGACGAGGGCCCCGTTGCCCAGCGGCACCAGCATCGCGTCGAGCGACTCCGCCATGTGCGTCAGCTCGTACGCGATCGTGCCGGCGCCCTCGCCGATGGGGCCGATGCGGCCGTCCTCGACGAACAGCTCACCCTTGGCTTCGGCGTGGCGGCGGGCCGCGTCCTTGGCCTGGTCGAAGTCGCCGACCTCCAGCTCGATCTTCGCCCCGAGCTCGCGCATCCGGGCGATCTTGAGCGGGTTGGCGGTGTGCGCCGCGTAAACCGTGATCGGCACACCCCGCTTGCGGCACGCGTACGCCATGCCCTGGCCGAAGTTACCCGCCGACGCGCAGACGATCGGCCGCGACGCCGCGCCGAGCCGGTGCATCAGGAAGTCCGCGCCGCGGCCTTTGAAGCTGCGGATCGGGTTGACCGTCTCGACCTTGAGCACAACCGTGACGCCCAGCCGCTCGCTGAGCGGCTCGCAGACGAACTGCGGCGTGTTCAGGAAGACGGGGTCGACGGCGCGCGCAGCATCCCGGATGCCTTCGAGCGTGATCTCGGATCGCACGCTGGCGAGGATAAAAGGAGACGCCGCCCCGGGGGTAGTCAGGGCGGCGTCATGACGCTCATCAGAGAGAACGCCGGCCCGGTTAAAAGGCTACGGGCCGGCTTGTAAAACCTCGATCATGGGTCCAGAGTCTCTGCCATGCCCAAATCGACCCTGACGTTCGTCTGCACGGAGTGCGGCGGCGAGAGCCTCCGGTGGGCCGGCCAGTGTCCCCACTGCCGTGCGTGGAACACGCTGCAGGAGTTCCAGGTGCGCAAGGCGACGAAGGATGCGAAGCGGCCGCCGGTCGGACCGGCCAGCGCCGTCGCCCTCGTCGACCTCGCCGCCGACGATGTGCCGAGGGCGCGCCTCGGCTGGGGCGAGCTGAACCGTGTCCTCGGCGGAGGCATCGTGGCCGGCAGCCTGGTCCTGATCGGCGGCGAGCCCGGGGTCGGCAAGTCGACGCTGCTAATGCACGCCGCGGCGCAGGTCGCGCGCACCGGCAAGGTGCTCTACGTCTCCGGGGAGGAGTCGGGCCAGCAGGTCCGGATGCGCGCTCAGCGCCTCGGCGCCCTCGAGCCCGGCATCCTGCTGCTGGCCGAGAACGACCTCGACTCCATCTGCGAGGCGATCTCGGCCGAGCGGCCGAGCCTGGCCATCGTCGACTCCATCCAGACCGTCACGGACGCCGGTTTCGAGGGCAGCGCCGGCAGCGTGACGCAGGTTCGGGAGTCGGCCGCGAGGCTGATGCGCCTGGCCAAGGACACCGGCGTTCCGGTGTTCCTGGTCGGGCACGTCACCAAGGAGGGTTCGATCGCCGGGCCCAGGGTCCTGGAGCATATCGTTGACACCGTGCTGTACCTGGAAGGCGACCGCCGCCAGGAGCTCCGGCTCCTGCGCGCGACGAAGAACCGCTTCGGCTCGGCCGACGAGATCGGCGTCTTCGCCATGGGCGAGGCCGGCCTGGAGGAAGTCCCCGACCCGTCGGCCGCGATCCTCGCCACGGCGGCGCCGTCGGCGCCCGGGACGGCCATCGTGTCCGTCCTGGAAGGGACGCGGCCGCTGCTCGTCGAGGTGCAGAGCCTGGTGACCAAGACGACCAACGCCATGGTGCGGCGGGTGGCCAACGGCATCGACGTCAACCGGCTGCACATGATCCTCGCGGTCCTCGAGCGCAGGCTCGAGGGCGTGTCCTTCGGCCAGAAGGACGTGTTCGTCAGCGTGGCGGGCGGCATCCGCATCACGGAGCCGGCCGCCGATCTCGGCCTCGCCCTGTCGATCGTCAGCAACGAGATGAGCAGGCCAATGCCGGACGGCCTGATCGTGATCGGAGAGCTGGGTTTGACGGGTGAGGTGCGCCGTGTCGGCCACCTCGAGCGCCGCCTCCAGGAGGCGGCGCGCCATGGCATGACGCGCGCTTTGATTCCGGCCGGCTCCAAAGCCGGACGGCCGACCGGCCTCGACGCCGTCGAGGTGCGGTCGGTGGCGGAGGCCGTCTCCGCCGCCTTTCCTTCACCCATCCGGTCCGGCAGTTTCATAAAGGAGGCCGGCGTCTCGGTCTCTTGAGGAGGTAGTCCGTTGAACCGTTCCGAGTATCTCGCCCGGTGGGTCGGGGGAGGGCTCGGGGTGATCGGTGGTTTCCTGCTCGGTTATTTCATGGTCCGGGGGCTCGGCAACCAGGGGCACCCGGGCTGGGCGATCATCGGGCTGACCACGCTCGAGGGCTTGATCTTTGCGTACCTCGGCACGCCGTACGTGCTCGGCGGCTGGCGCAAGTTCAACTTCAGCCTCACGAGCACCCCGCTGCCGGACATGCTGAGCGGACTGCTCGGCATGATCGTGGGCCTTGTCGTCGCGGTCCTCATCGGTGTCTTCGTCCGCGACTTCCCGTACGGGATCGAGCTGTCGGCGGTGCTCGCCCTGCTGCTCGCCGTCCAGGGCGCGTCCGTCGGCCTGACCCGTCGCGCCGAGCTGACCTCGCTGTTCTTCGGGGGCGCCAAGGAGGCGCCGAGCCACCGCCTTCCCGGCGTCCTCCTCGACACGTCCGTGATCATCGACGGCCGCATCCTCGACATCGCGAAGACCGGCTTCCTGGACATGCCGCTGATCATCCTCAGCTCCGTCCTGAGGGAGCTCCAGACGGTCGCGGACTCGGCCGACGCGACCCGCCGGCGGCGGGGCCGCCGCGGGCTCGACGTCCTGACGGAGATGCAGAAGGATCCAGCGACCGACCTGCAGGTCACCGAGGACGAGAGCCCGCCGACGGGCGATATCGACAACCACCTCGTGCGCACGGCCAAACGAAAGGGGTGGGCGATCATGACGAACGACTTCAACCTGAACCGCATCGCGCGCCTCGAGGGGGTCGCGGTCCTGAACCTCAACGAGCTCGCGCAGGCGATGCGGCCGGTCGCGATCCCCGGCGAGGAGATCGTCGTCATGGTCGCGCGCGAAGGCAAGGAGCCGGGCCAGGGAGTCGGCAGCCTCGACGACGGGACCATGGTCGTGATCCAGAACGGCCGCCGGCTGATCAACCAGACGATCACCGCGGTGGTGACGTCGGTCATCCAGACCTCGGCGGGCCGCATGATCTTCGCCGAGCCGAACGGCGGGGTCGAGCCTCGCCGCCCGCCCTCGCGCTCGAGGCGGGAGGAGAAGCCGGCAGATGCCTAGCGTCGGAGCGATCGTCGCCGCCGCCGGGACCGGTTCTCGCCTGGGGCGTGGGAGCAAGGCCCTGGTGCGCCTGAACGGCCGCACCACGCTCGCGCTGTTCGTCGATGGCGGCGCCGCGTTGATCGACG
>CBJLKR010000139.1:0-6514 GCA_966423695.1 uncultured bacterium
GGGCCGTAGTTTCCGTAACGCGAACCCGCCGACAATAATCGGTCAGACGATCAGCCTCAGTGTCCCGCGCATGCGAGGGGTCCAGCGCTTCAGTCGGGCCAGTGGTCGACTTAGGCACGGACTGGCTTTACAACCGGCGGCGAATAAGAAGGGCTCCCCCAATGAAGATCGCGAGGAGAACGGCAAGCCAGATTGGAACGTGGCTGGTGCCTGGTCCGGGTCCGTTTAAGAAAATCAATAAAGACACTTCGGTAAGCGTCCTGAAGGAACGCTCCCGAAGGCCGCGATCTCCTGATCTTCCCTTTGAGCCGTCCATGCCAACGCCTGAGATCCGAATAGGCACTTGTCTATTGAGCAGAACGCCTTATAAACACGTTTGCACTGCTCGCTGCAGTGTGGGGACCATGGTTTCCGTAACGCGAACCGGAATCCCACTCTCGTCGGCCCGAAAATCGGGCTCGACCGCCAGTAAATCTCGGACAACCCTACAGTTGCCGGTAGGGTCTAGAATAGGCTTGATATGGCAGTTCCCCGTGTGGTTACCGCAGACGACCTGAGGAGTCAGCTTGGCCGCGAACTCGATCAGCTTCGTTCGAGCGAGGAAGTCCTCTTTGTGTCAAAGCGCGGACGGCTCGCGGCAGTTCTCATCGACGTCGAGCAGTACCGTGCCCTGGTCGAGCGAGCCGAGTACTTGGAGGACAGCCTTGCTGCGCTGCAGGCCCGGGAGGAGGTCGACCAGGCCGTTTCCTGGTCGAAGATCCGCAAGTAGCGCCTGGCAAGACTTACGACGTCCGCCTTCACCCGGAGGCGATCAAGGCCTACCGCCGGCTTCGTGGCTCTGTCGCCGATCGGATTGCAGCGGCGATCGATAGTCTCGCGATCAATCCGCGGCCGGCTGGCGTGGTAAAGCTTGCCGGTCGGGATGACTTCCGCATCCGCGTCAGCGATTACCGAATCGTCTACGCAGTGGACGATGCCGGAAGCCTCGTGATCATCGCGAGAATCGCCCACCGGCGCGACGTTTACCGCCACTGATTGCGCGAATCTGCGGGTTCGCGTTATGGAAAGCCCCGCCGAATTGGAGTGGGCCGCGGTGGACTCGAACCACCTACCTCCGCGTTATCAGCACGGCGCTCTGCCAGTTGAGCTAGCGGCCCGGCAGACCCAGCCCGAAATGACTCGGGCGAGCAGACAAACAGCGAGTCTACTGGGTCGCTCGATTCCATGAATCCCCCGGCAGACGACTGGCCGGCCCTGGTGAGCCGGCCAGCCGCCGGAGGGATGAAGCCGAGTCCTTACGTCGCCGTCGGCCGGTAGACGATCTCGGGCCGGCCGCCGTCTGGCCCAGCCATCGCGTAGGCCACCATGCCGATGATCCCGAGCCCGACGAGGTGGAGAACCAGGACGGCGACAAGCCATCCCCATGCGTGCTGAATCCCAAGCTTCACCAGCGCCCCCAGCCACACCAGGAGCATCACGACGGCCGCGAGGAACATGATCACGTAGACGAGAAACACGCCGGGCGGTAGCGAAGAGCTCGAGCCGGCGGATCTCGCCAACACGAACAGCATCAGCACCCCAAGCGCCCAGACGACCCACGCGCCGATGTACCACCGTGTCGTGATGCGTTTGCTCATAGCCCCGAAGTCCCTACTTGAAAAACGGGGCCGCGTACGGCGCTACTCGCTCGGAAGAAAGTGGCAGGGGCGGAAGGATTCGAACCCTCGGCCCTCGGTTTTGGAGACCGATGCTCTAACCAGACTGAGCTACGCCCCTAGTACGCCTACGAGATTTTACCCAACGCCTTCCGGCCGCCCGCTACGATCGAGGTCGTGGCGGCATTCGTGGCCAACGTCGGCGTGAATGCCGGACACGCCGCCCGCTCGCCGCTGTTCGACGACGGCACGTTCGCGCTGCTCCCCATCCCGGAGAGGAATCCATGGCGCAAGCACATGCTGCGGCTTCGCGACGTCGACGGTCTCCACGTCCATGCACCGCACGCGTGGTGGGACTCGGCGGTGCACTTCGACCCGGACCTCACTTCGGCCACACCGACCTACGGCGACAACTGCCGCCGGGCCGGTCGCGCGTACAGCCTTCGCCGCGCGCGAACAGGCGACCTCATCGTGTTCCTCGCGCGACTTCAACCACAGCGGGGGGCGGCCGGCTTCCACCTGGTCGGCTGCCTGGAGATTGCCGACGCGCTCGAGGACGTCGGCAGCGAGCCGGGCGACGGCTGGTGGGATGGCAACGCGCACGTCCGCCGCGCGCGAGCGACCGGCGGATGGGATTCGTTCTGGGTCTTCAAGGGCACCGCGCACAGCCGGCTTCTCGATCGCGCGGTGCCGTTCACGCGCCGCGAGACCGAGCGGCTCTTCGCCACCTCCACGACGTGGCCCTCCCACCGCACCGAGCTGCAAACGATCGGTTCCTACACGCGCACGATCCGGCGGATCGAGGGCGCCGGCGAGGAATGGCTGCGACAGACCTGCCTGTCCTGATCGTCGGCGACGTCCACGGCGATTTCGAGCGTCTTGCCGCGGCGCTCGAGCCGTACCCGGCCGACCGCTGGCGCACGATCTTCCTCGGCGACATGGTCGACTACGGGATGTTCGGCGTCGGCTGCCTGCGTTTCGCGCGCGATCGCAAGAATTCCGAGGTCCTGATGGGCAACCACGAGGTCGCCATGCTCGGCGCCCTCCACGACCCGTCGCGCGTCGGCTTCTACATCAGCATCGGGGGCCAGCAGCACGACCTCGATGAGCTCCGCAAGGATGACGCGCTGCAGAGTTGGATGAAAGCGCGGCCCCTGCTGCTGAAACTCGGGGACGGCACGCTCGTCCAGCACTGTGGCAACGACGATTACCGAATGCTGCTGGGTGACGAGACGTCAGACCCCGTGGGCACTATCAACGCCAACGGTCGCCTCGTCCTCGAGGCCGGCGACGACCACCTGTTGTGGAGCGTCATGAGCGGCAAGGGCGTCTTCGCCACGCAACCTGATCGCCTCGATCGCTGGCTCGCGCTCACCGGCTCGCGGCGCGTGGTCTTCGGCCACACGCCCCACCACGGACCGAAGCCCGCGCGCTACCACGGCGGCAAGGCCATCAACTTCGACGGCGGGCTGTCCCGCGTCCATTACCGTCGCCCCGCGCCGCTGGCCGCCAGCGTCGGCCCGCTCGACCCTTGACTCCCTAGGCGACCGCGGGCCGGCAGTGCTTGCACGGCCGGTATCCCGCCCCCCGCGCCTCCCTCTCGTCGTGGAAGAACACGAAGCTCTCCTCGCGTGCGCGCCGGCCGTGGTAGCACGTCGGGAAGCAGAAGATCTTCGTGCTCTTGACCCCCTCGTAGCGATAGCCCGACGCGGCCAGGCGCTGGAGGCGCGCCAGCTGCACGCCCTCCAGCGAGAGGATGTTCTTCTTCGCTTCCGGACCGCCGCCCCCGTAGTTGCCGATCACACCGTCGGAGCGCACCACGCGGTGGCAGGGGATGAAGTACGGGATCGGGTTGTGCGCCAGCGCCGTCCCGACGGCCCGCACCGCCAGCGGGTGCCCGATCTCGCGCGCGACCCAGCCGTACGGCCGGACCTCGCCGCGTGGGATCTCCAGCGTCTTCTGCAGCACCGCCTGGGCGAACGGCGTCAGCCCGCGCAGGTCGAACTTCATCCGCCGCCTGCCGCTCAGCTGGTCCTCGACCTTCGCCGCCAGGTCGGCGGGAGGGTCGACGCGGACCAGTCGACGCCCTACCTCGCGAGCGAACCATTCCTCGAACTCCGCCGAGGACCGGCATCGCATCGCCGCCGACACCCCGCGGTCGCTCCACGCCACGTAGACCGGGCCGAGCACGGTCTCGAACACCGCGTAGGAATCCGCGCCGGCCTGCGCAAGGACGCGCTGCGCGAAACCGGCCGGCGCTTTGACCTCGCCCAGCCGCTTCAGTTCATGCATCACCGTCGCCATGGTTTTCTCCTCTCAAGATCTTCAAGCCGCGATGGACGTTGGCCTTGACCGTCCCGACCGGCTGGCCGAGCGCCTCGGCGACCTCGGCGTAGGACAGGTCCTGGACGTGCCTCAACACGACCGCCTCGCGGTACCGCGCTGGCAGGCAAGCGACGCGCGACGCGAGCCGGTCGATCTCCGCACGCCGGATGACGTCCTCCTCGGGCCCCGACGAGTGGTCGGGCTCGCTGCCGTTCAGCTCGAGCAGCCGCGGCCGCGCACCTCGCACCCGGTTGCGGAACACGTTGAGGGCGATCCGGTGCAGCCACGCCCGCTGCTTGAGCTCGCGGATGCGGTCCGGCGAGTACTCGACCAGCGCCCGGTACGCGCGCAGGAACGTGTCCTGCGCCACCTCCTCGGCGTCGTGGCGGTTGCCGGTGAGGGCGAGCCCGAGCGCGAAGATCCGGTCCTGGTGGTCGTGGACGAGGCGCTCGAAGACGCGCTCGGTCGCTTCCATCAACCTCCTAAACACACCCACCCGGCGACTGGTTGCAGGGGAACCATAGTGCGACGCCCGGCGTACAGGATGCGTTCCGATGGAGGGCCGGCCAAAGGACGATTCCGGGTGAGCCCGACGGCGAGACCGTCTACGCGGTCAGCAGCAAGGGCCGGATCGCGATGAGGGTGGCGGCGGCTTAGCCCGCTCCTCTTCGTACCCGCGGCACCGGGTCACCGGCAGCCGCGGGTACTGGGGGAACGAACGGTCCGTCAGCGAGCGCTCGCACATCCAGAAGGTGCTGCGCGCGCCCGCTATCCGGCGCGAGTGCCGGCAGCTGGAGCACAGGCCGACGTCCACGGCTCCAAATCATGTAGCCGATGACGCGCCGGCGCCGGAATCTGACCCAGGTGATGGTCACGACAATGGATACGTTGCGGGAGCCGGGTCAGATCACCGGCAGCGAACGATCAGCGTTTGGTAAGCGCCGGCAGCTTGTTCAGCGCCGTCACCAGGCGCTCGAGCGAGCTGTCGATCCCGTACTTGCTGGCCAGCGCTTCGACCAGCTCCGGCTCGTCGGGGTAGTGTTCGCGGCGCCCGCGCGGCACCTCGATCGGCAGGTCGCGGACCGGGGGCACCACGCGCATCGCCTTCTCGAGGTAAGCCGCGTTCGCGTCGCGACAGACGCCCGCGTCCAGCATCGCACGGACCGACCCGTACCGCGTGACCAGCTCGGCCGCCTTCTTGTCCCCCACGCCGGCGATCCCGGGGAGGCCGTCCGACGGATCGCCTCGCAGCATCGCGTAGTCGGCGTACGCCCGGCCGGGGATCGAGTACCGCCGCGCAACCTCGGCCTCGTCGACCTCGACCATGCCGCCCTTCTGCGGGTACAGGACGATGATGTCCCGGCCGCGCACCTGGCTGAACAGGTCGCGGTCGCCGCTCGCGATCTCGATCGGCGTCTTCACCTTCGCCGCCAGCGACGCGACGATGTCCTCGGCCTCGTACCCTTCGCGGCCGACGACGTCGACGCCGATCGACCGCAGCGCCGCGAGGATGATGGGCACCTGGGGGATGAGCGCGGGCGGGATCGGCTCGCCGGTCCGGTGCTCCTTGTATCCGGGGATGAGCTCGACGCGCCAGTCCGGTCGCCAGTCTTCGTCGGTCGTGAAGGCGATGTGTCGCGGCTTGCGATCGTTGACGTAGCGCGCGAGCGTGTCGAGCGTCCCGCGCACAGCGTTGACGAGCACGCCTCCGGGTCCTCGCATCGTCTGCGGGATCGCGTAAAAGGCCCGGAAGAACATGCTCGAGCCGTCCACCAGCAGCCACTCAGGCAAGGCCGAAACATCTTAGGATGGCCGCGCTTTGAGACTGGGCGCAGCGGTAGCCGTCTGCGCGGCGCTCGCGTCGTGCTCGGGATCACCCGGCCCGGTGGTCATCGTCAGCCCATCGCCCGCGCAGTCGCTGGCCGCGGACCTACGCACTCACCTCGACCTGCTGTTCGGCGAGCACGTGATGATCGTGGCCAAGGAATCGGTCGCCGCCGTCAACCACGCCGACGATTACGACGAGTACGCGTCGCTGCTCGCGACGACGGCCTCGGACCTGGGCGGGGAGTTCGCCGGCGCATTCGGAAACACGACCTCGAGCGAGCTGATCAAGAGGTGGAACACGCAGGACGGCTACCTCGTCGACTACGGCATCGGCGTCGGCACCCCGGACAACACCAAAGAACAAAAAGCAACGCTCCACATCTCCCCCCAAGTTCTTCCACAGTTCGCGCAGGCCCTTGGCTCAGCCAGCGGAGCCGACGTCTCCTCGCTGGCCGCCATGCTGCTGCAGCAGGAGGTCGCGGACAAGGCGTTCATCGACGATTACTTCGCCCAGCGTTACGCGAGCTTCTACCCCGATCTGCAGGCGGCTTTCGCGCAGACGGAGGCCCTGGGCGATGCGCTGGCCACCACCATCGCGCAGCGTTACCCGGACAAGTTCCCAGGCCAGCCGTCACACGAGGACGTCAACCGTCGCGTGACCCTGAATCTGCTGCTCGAGGACCACGCCTACGTCTCTACGATGGCCA
>CBJLKR010000140.1:0-6503 GCA_966423695.1 uncultured bacterium
TCCAAATCGCCGACATGAGCGGCCCGGCACCGAAGCCGCACTCCCCGAAGCCCGAGCCGGAGCCCGTCTAAGCTCCACTCCGGTGGGGCACTACTGCCTGAAGTGCGGCAGGCCTCTGTCGCCGAGGCTGATCGAAGGCCACCAGGTCGAGGCATGCGCGTACGACGACTTCGTCCTGTGGCGCGATCCCAAGGTCGCGACCGCGGTGGTCGTCGAGGCGGAGGGCGGGATCGTGCTCGGCCGGCGCGCCATCGAACCGGGCTACGGCGATTGGTGCCTTCCCGGCGGATTCGTCAACCACGACGAGCATCCCGCCGACGCCGCCGTGCGCGAGTGTATGGAGGAGATCGGCGCCGAGGTCGAGCTGAGTGAGCTGCTCGGCGTGTACCACGTGTCGAAGGTGACGGCGTCCTCCATCGTCGGCATCGCCTACTGCGGCGCGGTCGTCGCGGGCGCGTCGATCAGCGCCGGCCCCGAGATGCTCGAGGTGGGGGTGGTCAGGCTCGACGCGTTGCCGCCGCTCGCGTTTCCGAGTCACCGAGAGGTGCTTGCTCTCTACGCCGCCTCCAGAGGCCGGCCTGCATCGCGGACATCACCAGGACGAGCAAGGTCGACGCGATCGCGCTCGCGGTGAAACCGGCGGCGTAGCCGCTTCCCTGCACGAGCGGGCCGAAAAACAGGGGGCCGGCACCGAGCGCGACGAACAGCACCGTGCCGTAGATTCCCATCGTCACGCCGCGCGTCGAGTTGCTCGCAAGGTCGCCGAACACCACGCTGGCGGCGACGAACGCCACGGCGATGAATGGAGTACCCGCCGCGATGACGAGCGCGGGCAGCCAGAAGCCGCTCATGTGGCTGACGACGATGGTCGTCGCGGACCAGGCGATGACGCCGACCGTGATGATCGGCCACCGCCGCCGGGCGCGATCGACGATGGCCCCGGCCACCGGTCGGGACGAGGCGTTGAAGATCGACTGGATGGCGAGCAGGTAGCCGATCTGGGCGCTGGGCAGGCCCAGGGTCTCCTTCGCGAAGATCGGCACGAAGGCGCCGAACGTGCCCCACGTCAGGCTCATGGCGACCAGCCCGATGACCACCGGAAGAAAGGCCCCCTGGGCCGTCAGCGCTCGCAGCGGCTCGCGCAGCGACAGTCCGCGTCCCGTGTGCTCGCGGCTGCCGCTCACGACCAGGGCGCCGGGAATGGCGAAGACCATGAGGCCGGTCATCAGCGCGATGTCGACCCGGACGTCGACCCAGCGCAGCGCCAGGCCTGCCAGCGCGGGTCCCAGGGTGAATCCGAGCTGCATCGACAGGGTGAGCCAGCCCATCGCCCGGCCGAGACGCCCGCGGGACACCGATTCGGTCACCGCGCTGAAAACCGCCGACTGCTGCATGCCCGCAGCCACACCGGCCAGCACCTGCCACGCAAAAAGCGGTGCCACGGTCGTAGTCAGCGCTGTCGCGATCTGTGCCGACGCAGTCAAGAGAAGCGACACGGCGAGTAAGTTGCGGGCCCCGAATCGATCGACCAGCACTCCGGCCGGCAAGGAGAGGATCGCGCCCGAGATCAGCGAGACCGAGAACAGCGCGCCGACCTCGAAGCGGCTCGCGCCGAGCTGGTTGGCGTACAGCGGGAGGGTGAGCCCACGCGCCGCGAGCATCGCGAACACCGAACCGGCGAGCAGGTAAAGAAGGACCATCCGGCGCGGGTCAGCGACGGGCCGGGCCACGACTTCTACCATACCGGCGACATGGTGCGCGAAAGGGTCGGCGACTGGCGCCTGGCCTGGCGTTTCGCGCTGTCAGGCCTCGTCGCGGCGGTGCTCGTCATGGCCACTGCTCAAACCGCGTTCGTCGCGCCGTTGTTCTACGCGCTCCAGGACCAGCTCTTTCCGGCACCCGCACCGTCGCCTCAGGTCACCCTCGTCGCGCTCGACTCCGCATCGGGCGTGCCGTTCGGCCCGTATCCGTGGTCGAACGAAATCCACGCGCAGGTCATCGACTACCTCGCGAGCCTCCATCCCAAGGTGATCCTCTTCGACGTGATGGTCGACCACAGCGACGCGGGCGACCAGCATCTCGCCGACGCCATCGCGAAGGCGGGAAACGTGATCCTCGTCTGCACTCATGACGACAGCCCGCTCCCGCTGTTCATGAGCTCGGCCGCCGCCGTCGCAGGTCGCGACCTGAGCGCGCCGGATCCCGCCAATGCGGTGCGCGGCGTGCCGATCCACCTCTCGACCACGTGTGACCAGAATCTCAGCGGCGACCCGGCGTTCATCCAGGCAGTGCGGATGGCCGACGGCACAAGCGGTCCCGTAGCGATCGATGGCGCCGAGGCGAAGCTGGGGTCGCACACGATCCCGCTGGTCGATGGACAGATGCTCGTCAACTTCACCAACGGGAAGAGCCCGACGTGCAGCTACCTCGCGGCATACCGAAGACACTGTCCAATTCCGAGCCTGATCACCAACCACGTCGTCGTGGTCGGCATCAAGCTCGTCGATGCGGACGACATCTACTCCCAGGCGGTCAGCTTCCCGCATGATCTGTCGTTCTGTCCGAGGAGCCGGCCGCAGTGCATGGTGCCGAACCAGAACTACGGCTACCGCATCATGGGCGATGCCGTTTCGACCGTCCTCAACGATCGCTACGTGCGGCCGCAGCCGGGTTCGTCAGATCTCATCGCCACGCTGTTGATGGGAACGCTGGTGGGCACCGCGATGTACGTGCTGTCGTTTCGCCGCGCCATGCTAGTGGTCGCGATCCTGCTGGCGGCGTATGCCCTGGCGACGATCGTTCTCGGCCGCGTGGGCTTCCTCGCCGATCCGATCTACACCCCGGTCGGGATCGTGCTCGCGGCCGGCGTGTCGCTTGGCGCGCGGTACGTTCTCGAGGAGCGCGAACGCAGGAAGGTGGAACGCATCTTCGGCCATTACATAGACCCTCGAGTGGCCCGTCAGCTCGCGGCATCGCGTTCGGTGGACGACGTGATCTCGAGAGGCGAGCGCCGCGACGTGACCGTTCTGTTCATGGACATCAGGGGTTTCACCGCGATGTCGGAGACGATGGGCGCCGACGACGTCCTGGCGGTGATCCAGGACTACCTCGAGGAGATGAGCAAGCTCGTCTTCAAGTGGGACGGCCTTGTCGACAAGTACGTCGGCGACGAGATCATGGCTTTGTGGAACGTGCCCCTGCCGCAGCCGGACCACGCCCTGCTGGCCCTTCGCTGCGCGTACGACATGATCGCCAACGCGCCGGCCCTGCAGGCCAAGCTCAAAGCGCGCGGGCTTCCACAAATCCGCTGGGGCATCGGGATCAACACCGGGCCCGCGGTGGTCGGAAACATGGGCAGCACCGAGCGGCTCCAGTACACCGCCCTCGGCGACACGATCAACACCGGCGCCCGGTTCTGCAGCGCCGCGCCGCCGTTCACCGTTCTCGTCGGGTGGCCCACGTATCAGGCGTGCGCGGAATACATCGCGGTCGACGAGCTGCCAGGGCTGCAGCTCAAAGGCAAGTCCGCCGAGACCTTCCGCGTCCTGCGCGTCACGGCGATCCGCGAGGATAGGAATTCGCCGTGGGTTCCTTTTCCCGCCGGAGAGAGCACCGCCGTCCCGGTGTGACCCCGGCGATTCAGAGCGCGGCCGACCTGCTGGCAGGTGCGCGTCACGGCCTCGCCCTGACCGGCGCGGGCGTATCGGCCGAGAGCGGGATTCCGACGTTTCGCGGCGAGGGCGGCCTGTGGACGAAGTACGACCCGGTGAAGGTGTCGTCGATCGAGAGCTTTCTTGCCGATCCCGCGGCTTACTGGCGGGTCTCGAGGGAGCGCGGCGCAGCGGCTCTCGCGGCCAGGCCGAACGCCGGCCACATCGCGCTGGCCGAGCTCGAGGCCGCCGGTCGCATCGACGCCGTGGTGACGCAGAACACGGACGGCCTCCACCGCGACGCCGGCAGCAAACGCCTGATCGAGCTGCACGGCTCCGGCCGGACCGTCGAGTGCCTCGACTGCGGCCGGGAGGAATCGCGCGCCGACGTCCAGGCGCGGCTCGGGGTCGAGATGCCGCCGCGCTGCCGGCACTGCGGAGGCATGCGGCTCAAGCCCACGGTCGTGCTGTTCGGCGAGGCGATGCCGCCGGATGCGATCGGGGAGGCGTTCGAGCTGGCGTCGCGGGCGGACGTGATGCTGGTGGTCGGCACCTCGCTCGTGGTGTTTCCGGCGGCCGATGTGCCGTTGGCCGCGGTGCGGGCGGGCGCGCGCATGATCGTCGTCAACGCCGAGCCGACGCCGTTCGACGGCCTGGCCGAGGTGGTGATCCACGGCCGCTCGGGCGAGGTGCTGCCCGAGATCGTCTCCGTCATAGATGCGTGAACGAACCCGCCACGAACGGCCTGCCGTCGACGATGAGCTCGCCCCGCGCTCCGATGTCCTCCGCGAAACCTTCGGTGCCGTCGATCCGGACGCGCCGGCCGAGGGTCGCTGACAGCTCGCGCCACCGGGCGAGCACGGCCGGCGTGGGGGTGGACGTCCACCTCCTTAGGCTGGTGACCAGGCGTTCGAGCAGCTCGTCACGCGGCCGGTCGAGCATCGCCGCGTCCTCGGGCGCCCACGTCAGGTTGATCCCGATTCCGCACACCGCCTTGTGCGGCGTCGTCTCGACCAGGATGCCGCCGAGCTTGCGGTCGTCGAGCAGAAGGTCGTTCGGCCACTTGAGCCGCACACCGGAGCCGCACGCCTCGGCGGCGGCGACTCCCGCAGCCAGGCTCAGCACAGGTGACGGCTCGAGCACGAACGAGGCGAGCAGGGCGGTGCCGGGTGGCGCCTCCCAGCGCCGGTCGAGGCGGCCGCGGCCCGCCGTCTGATGATCGGCGACGACGACCGAGCCGATCGGCAGGTCGCGCGCGAGGTCCTGCGTCGACGCCACAGAATGAAACCGCAGAACTTGCCCCTGACCCATGGTCGGTAAGCTAGCCGCAGTGAAGCTGCATCGCGCGATCGTGCTCGTCGTGATGATGGCAATGGCGGTCGGATTGATCGTCCTCTTCACCGCGAGCGGGATCGCCAGCTTCGACTCCCACAGCCTGATCGCGCTCGCCGTCGTGCTCGTGGCCGCCGCCATCAGCGGCGCCGCGTTCAGCTGGAAGCGTTACTCGCGTCGCTCGTGAAGCCGCGCCTGCGCCTCGGCTACAAAGCCTCCGCGGAGCAGTTCTCGGCGCGCGAGCTCCTCGACTTCGCCATCGCGGCGGAGACGAACGGCTTCGACTCGGTGTTCGTCAGCGACCACTTCCAGCCGTGGCGGCACTCGGACGGCCACGCCCCGTTCGCGTTCGCGTGGCTCGCCGCGGCCGGCGAGCGCACGAAGACGGTCGCGCTCGGCACCTCGGTCTGCACGCCGACCTTCCGCTACCACCCCGCGATCGTCGCCCAGGCCTTCGGCACGCTGGGTGAGCTCTTCCCCGAGCGCATGATCCTGGGCGTTGGCACTGGCGAGCACCTCAACGAGGGCGCGCTCGGCATCGAGTGGCCCGACAACCGCGAGCGCTTCGCCCGGCTGCGCGAGGCGGTGAAGCTGATACGGCAGCTGTGGAGCGAGCAGTCGGTGAGCTTTGACGGCGAGTACTACCACACACGCAACGCGACGATCTACGACCGGCCGCAGCGCCCGGTTCCGATCTACGTGGGCGCGGGCGGCCCGCAGGTGGCGAAGTACGCCGGCCGCGCGGGCGACGGCCTCATCTGCACATCCGGCAAGGGAATGGATCTCTACTCCGAGCAGTTGCTGCCGTCGTTCGCCGATGGCGCGAAGGAATCCGGACGTGACGCAGCGGACCTCGACCGCACGATCGAGGTGAAGGTGTCGTACGACACCAACCGCAAGCGCGCCCAGGAGGACACCAAGATCTGGGCCGCGCTAGCCTTGCCGGCCGAGCAGAAGGCCGGCGTCGACGATCCGCGCGAGATGGAACGGCTCGCGAAGACGGTCGAGGACGTCGCCCACCGGCGCTGGCTCGTCTCGGACGATCCCGACGAGCACCTCGAGCAGTTGAAGCCGTACCTCGAGCTCGGATTCACACACCTCGTCTTCCACGCGCCCGGCGACGACCAGAAGCGCTTCCTGGAGCTCTACGGCAAGCAGATCCTCCCGCGCATCCGCAAGCAGTGGGCGTGAAGGCCCTCACCACGTGGGTCGTCGTCCTGGTCAAGGACTTCGACTCCGCCAAGCAGCGGCTGAGCCCCGCCCTGGGCGCGAAATCGCGCCGCGCGCTGGCGCGCAGCAACGCGCGCCTCGCCGTGCGGGCGGCGGCCCCGGGCGACCACGTGCTCGTCGTCACGGGCGCGGAGGAGGTTGCCGAGATGGCGGCGTCGTGGGGTGCCGACATCCTGCTGGAGCCGCGAGAGGAAGGCCAGAACGTTGCCGCGCGCCGCGGCATCGATCGCGCCGTCGCCGCCGGCGCGGGCGCCGTGCTGCTGCTCTCGAGCGACCTGCCGCTCGTCAACA
>CBJLKR010000141.1:0-6399 GCA_966423695.1 uncultured bacterium
GCACGAAGACGACGAGGGCACGCCGGTGACGCGCCTCGACGGCACGACCGCGATGACGCCCGCCGGTTCTGTCCGGGCCAGGCACGCGGTGCTGGCCGTCAACGCGTGGGGCGTCGGCTGGCCGCAGCTCAACCGCAGGCTGGTGGCGTGGAGCAGCTACATCGTGCTGACGGCCCCGGCTCCCGATCGCCTCCGCGATATCGGCTGGACGGGCGGCGAGCTGATCAGCGACTTCCGCGTCTCGCTCCGCTACTTCCGGACCACCCCGGACGGCCGTATCGCTGTCTTTGGCGGCGGCGGCCGGGCGCGCCGCACGTTCGACGAGATGTTCACCCACGACGCGCGCGCGGTCGCCGAGACCGCCGAGGGCTTCCGCTTGATGTTCCCGTCGTTCGCCGACGTGCCGATCGAGGACGCGTGGGGCGGTCCCATCGACGTCTCGCCGACTCACCTGCCGACGTTCGGCCGCGTCGGCTCGGCGAACGTGTACTACGCCGCCGGCTACACGGGCAACGGCGTCGCACCGACGCGCGTCGCGGGCGAGGTGCTCGCCGACCTGATCACGGGCGCCGACACCGACGCGGTTCGCCTGCCCATGGTCAACGCGCGCCCGCCGGCGTTTCCGCCCGAGCCGTTTCGCTCGTGGGGCGCGATGGTCGTGCGCCGGGCGATGATCGACAAGGAGACGGCGGAGGAGCAGGGCAGGGAGCCGGGCTTTTTCGTCTCGCAGGTGGCGCGGACGCCGCGCCGCATGGGGTACCTGCTAGGCCCGGACTAGGTCTCCGACCAGGTGCAGGCCCCATCCCTTCGGCATGAGGCGCTCGGACATCACCGTGGCGTTGAACATGAGGCCGTTCATCGCGAGATAGGTCGGATCCGGCACGACACGCAGCTCGTGCACGCGAAACCCTGACGCCCGGGCCAGCGCCGTGATGTCCCGCTCGGTGTTGGCGCGGTAGCGGACCGGGAACGTATCGGCCTCGTCCCGTCCGTAGACGCGCGGCACGAGCCGGCGCTGCAGGCCGGGAAGCGCTTTGCCGATGCGGTTCATCGTCATCAGCGGGTTGCGCAGGTTGGGGGTCAGGAACACGAAGTGGCCGCCAGAGCGAAGCACGCGCGCGACCTCTATGAAGGTGGCGAGCGGATCCGCCAGGTGCTCGAGCACCCACACGGACACGACGACGTCGAACGACCCGGCGGCGAACGGCAGGTCCTCCCCGACGGCGCGCACGACGGGCATGCCTGCGGCGCGGTGCTCGCTCAGGGACGCAGGGTCCGGGTCGACGCCGGCCGCAAGCCGCACATCGCGCCAGATCACCTCCGCCACTCCGCCCCGACCGCAGCCCAGGTCGAGGACTCGGCTGTCGTGCGTGATGAGGCCGCGCACGATGGCTTCGACCTGGTCGCTGCTCGGCTTCCAGCCAGGCTTCAGCGTGCGGTAACGGTCGCGGTACCGGTTCTGGGCGTCGAGCGGGAGCAGCGCCATTTGACGCCGCATTGTGAGCCCAAGCGCCGCGCGCGGCAACCCGAAGTCGGCGATGAACGAGCGCGAGCCGGGTCGTCCGCACCGGCCGGTTCGTCGCGCCTCGCGTCCTCGCGGTCGTCGAGCATCCCAAAGCGGCGTGACTAAACTCGGGGAGGTGGAAGACCTCCTCGCCTCGTGGGACGGTCAGTCGGTCTCGATCCACCGCGACCGCGAAAGCGGCGCGACCTTCTTCGTCTGCGTCCACTCCACCGCCCTCGGTCCCGCCGCGGGCGGCACGCGGATGAAGCACTATCCGCACCTGGCGGACGCGCTGAAGGACGGCATGCGCCTATCCGAGGCGATGACGCTCAAGTTCGCCGGCGTCGACTTCCCCTTCGGAGGCGGCAAGGCCGTGATCGCGCTGGGCGCTCCGGATATCCCACGCGGCGAGGAGCGGCGCAGGCTGCTGCACGCGTACGGGTCGTTCGTCGACTCGCTCGGCGGCCTCTACAGCTGCGCGCCCGATATGAACACGTCGGCCGCGGACATGGACGTGATCGGCGAGGTCACGCGGCACGTCTTCTGCCGCACCGAGAACGCCGGTGGCTCCGGAGACACGGCTCCCGATACGGCGGTGGGCGTGCTGGCCGGCATCCGAGCCACGTGCCGGTTCGTCTTCGGCACCCAGGACCTGTCCACGCGTTCGGTGCTGGTCCAGGGCGCGGGCGGAGTCGGCGGCCGGCTCATCGAGCTGCTCATGGGAGCCGGCGCCAGGGTCATCGCCACCGACCTCGATGGCGCGCGCTTGGAAACGCTCGCGTCGAGAGGCGTGCGGACAGTCGCGCCCGAGGACGCGCTGAGCACCGAATGCGATGTGCTCGCCCCGTGCGCTGTCGGCGGCGTCCTCAACGCCCGCTCGATTCCAAAGTTGAGGTGCCGAGCCGTCGCGGGCGGAGCCAACAACCAGCTCGAGGCCGCCGAAGACGGCGAACGCCTTCGAGAGCGCGGAATCGCTTACGCGCCCGACTTCGTCATCAACGCCGGCGGCATCCTGCACGGGGGAGGCCTGGAGGCGCTGCAGTGGTCGCGCGCCACGCTCGACGAGCGGCTCGCCGGCATCGGCGACCGGGTTCTCGAGATCCTTCAGGCGGCGCAGCGCGACGGCGTCAGCAGCGACGCGGCCGCGCGCAAGCTCGCCCTGGCGAAGATCGGCGCGAGCGCGACTCGGCCGCCTTCTGTTTGCTCGTAGCCATGTCGGTTTAGCGAACCGGCCGTTACTGTTACCGCGTGCGGGCGAGCCTGGCGGCCCTCCTCGTGGGCGTGATCACCGCTGCGTGCGGCGGTGGTGGATCGAGTCCCACGGCACACGTCAGCGCCGCGCCTTCGACCTCGAGCGCTCCACCGGCGGCGAGCTCCTCGACGCCGAGCGCGGTGGCGACGGCGACACCAGCGACACCAGCGACCAGCGCCTCGGCGGTGCACTGCTCCGTCGCGATCCCTGCCGGTGACAACCTCGTCATCGGCACCATCGTCGGCGACCCCACCGTCGTCGTGCGCGACATCCAGGACCCCGCGAACGCGCGCAACCTGTGCACCTTCGACAGCAGCGCCCTCGCGCCGCAGTTCGTCAACGGCACGACGGTCGCGTACGAAACCTCCGCGAACCAGATCGTCCGCGCCGACCTGGCGACGGGAAACGCCACGGTGCTCGCGAGCTACGGGACCGGCTTCGGCTCCGGCCAGTATGCGTTCAGCCCCGACGGCAGCGCGCTGACCTACCTCGACGGCGACGCGTGGCATCTCGTCACCGCGGCAGGCAATCGCGTCCTGTCGACCCTGCCCGCCGTGCCCGGACGCGGCGTGAGCCCGACCCAGGACGACAGCATGCTGGCCTTCTCGCCCGACGGCCGGTACATCGCGTACTTCCAGACCTTCCACACGGGCGGCTCGGGCGAGACCGCGCCGGACCAGGTCCGCCGCGCCGGCGACGGCGGGCTCGTGTATTCGACGTCGGGCGCGACGATGGCGGTCTGGGCCTCGGTGCCGAGCCGCCTTTTCTTCCGCGACTCGACCGGCGCCGTCAAGCGCTGGGATGCGACGTCCGGTGTTTCTTCGATGACGACGCTCGGCTGGATCAGGCCGAAGGCATCGCCCGACGGACGCTGGATCGCGTACACGTTCTCGGCGCCGGGGGGCATCGACGGCGTCGGCTTCTACAGCGTGCAGGCCAACAGCGTCTCGAACACGACGCCGCCCGGGCGGTCGGGCGTGCGCTTCCTGACCAACGACCTCGTGTTCTACGTCGGCGAGAAGGCGTGCTCGACATGCTTCGGCGGCGAGCCGACGCCGACGGGGGTCACCTACATCTACAGCATCGCGGGGGCGAGCGAGATCACGTCGCGGCTGGCCGCAGTGAACGACGCCTGGCCGCGCGTGACCGCTCCCGCGCTGTAAGGCCTAGGCCATCTCCCTGCGCCGGACCTCGTCGCGCCGGACCTCGTCCTGCGAGCCGACCATCCGCTCCATCACCGCGCGGTACTGGAGCAGCGCCTGCCGCATGCCTTCGGTGCGGTCGCGGGAGCGCATGAGACGGTGCGCGCGCTGCACCTCGACCGGCAGATCGCGGTCGGTGAGCGGATGTCCCCGCTCACGCAGGACGGACATGACGAGCGCGTCGGCCTCGCGGACCGCTTGCTCCGGCGAATCGACGAACTTCGCCTCGATGTCGTCCCACTCGTTGACGTAGCGCTCCCGCGATTCGGCGGCGAGCGGTCGCAGATTGGGACGGGCGCGGCGTCCGACGCTGGCCGCGCGGATCAGAAGAAGAAGGACGACGACGACGAGTGCGACGACCAGGATCGTGATCAGGGTTCCAGTGGACATATCAGTCGGCACCTCCACAGATGCAACGCCTGAGGGACTTTTGACACTTCGCCAAAGATCGCCGGTGTGAAGCCACCTCGTTCGCACGGCGCGTTGTAGGTTCGTGGAGGTCAAGCAAGCCCTGCTCTGGAGCGCCCTCCTCCTCGGGAGTCAGTTCACCGACACGTTGACCACCGCCGTCGATCGGGCACGGGGCGCGATCGAGGCGATGCCGGTCAGCAGCCAGCTGCTCGAGGTCGGCGGCATCGCGCTCTTCTGGACGTTCAAGCTCCTGATCGTGGCGTCGGCCGCGGCCGCGCTTCTCGCCGCCGCACGCATGGTGCGCGAGAACGACCACCGCCTCTCCCGCGTCACCTTCCGCATCGCGCTTGTCGCGGTGCAGGCGGTGACGATCGGCCTTGCGGCGGTGTCCGTCAGCAACGTCGCGTTGCTGACGATGATCTAGGCCCGGCTACACACCTAGTACAGGCCCGGACGCAGCTGGCGGCGTGACTCGCGCTTGACGGGCCGCTTGACCGGTCGGTGCCGGTCCCAGGCCTGCAAGCAGCTCTCGCACGTGCAGCCCGGACCGGTCTCCGCCGGCCGGGATCGAGAATCCAGGCCGGCCAATTTCGAAATCATTGCCAGGACGCTTCTGCGACGTATTGCTGCCATGGGTTCCTCCAAGGGTTGCTGCGACGTTTGACGTAGTTCAACGAGCTGACGCGCCCGATCTTGCGCCCCAGCGGACTTTGGTTGAACCGGCCCCCAGCGGCGTTATTGCTTCTCACCGAGGGGTCGGGGTGACCCCAATCCGGCGAAGGAGGGATTCATGTTCAAGTTGCGTTTCGTGATTCTCGGGGCGGCGGCCACGCTCACGTTGGGCACCGCAAGCGCCCTGGCGATGACGGAAACGTCGACGTTCGGCGGGGGCGACAGCCACGGCGACGCCGTAGCGTCCGCCGCCCGCAACTGCGCGCATGGAGCCGGCGGAGTGCACGGCGCTTGCGTGAGCAGCGTGGCGCGGACCAATGGCGAGTCGCAGAGCAATGACGGCAACGGCAACCAGCCCGCGTTTGTCAAGGCCTGCAAGGCCGCGCGCGGCAAGGCCGGCGGCGACAAGCCGGGCAGCCGCGGCATCGGCGCCTGCGTTTCGGCTGCCGCAAAAGCCCAGGGCGGCTCCAGCGGATCCGAGTCCGAGTCGGGCAGCTGATCCGATGATCTGGTAACTCGCGACCTACCGAGAAAAGGGGTGTTCGAAGGGGCGGAGCTTGAGCTCCGCTCCTTCTTTTTGCTGCCCGTTACCGAGACGGCCGAGCGGACCCTACCGGGTTCAGGCCGTCGGCGCGGCCGGGGGTGGCGGTGGGGGCGCCATCGCCTGCGTGGTCGTGGGCCCTGACGTCGCCTGCTCGTACCAGGTCACGACACCCGCCATGATCGCCATCGAGTACGGGATCGTGAAGATCAGACCGACGCAGCAGAGGATGACTCCGACGCCGCCGATCAGGCCGGCGACCCAGATCAAGACGCCGGCGATCACCGAGTTCGTCACGTTGGCCGTCGCCATCCGCCAGATGCCCGGGATATCGAAGCCTCCGTTGAATCCAGCCCGGTACGTGTGCAGGATGATGGACGGGGCGAGGAAGGCGAGCAGCACGCTCAACGCGAAGCTCACGAGGCCGCCCAGCGAGCTCAGCCCGGCGTTGTTGCCGTTGGCGCCGGCGCCCTGGAGGACACCGCCTGGGATCCCGAACACGACGGCGTAGATGACGTAGACGACGAACAGGATGATGCCGCGCTCGAGGTGGAAACCGGCCGGCGGCAGCTCGCGGCGTCCGGTGCGGTAGTTGTCGATCGTCATCAACATCCAGCCGGTCGTCGCGATCCAGCCGACGATCGGGATGAGCGTGATGAGGCCCTGGACGATGACCTTCGAGAACCACGCGGGGTCCTGGAACGGCCATGCAAAACCGTCGCCCGGGCTGTTCATCCGGGCGGCATTGTAAGCGTTTCCAGGTCTGCCCAACGGAAGATTCATTGGTAACTCTTCCCCGCTCGCGGGGAAGTGCCCG
>CBJLKR010000142.1:0-6395 GCA_966423695.1 uncultured bacterium
AGCCAGCCGTTCGCCGCGGCGGCCTCGACCATCGCGTACTCGCCCGAGATGTTGTACGCCGCCACCGGCACCGGGGAGACTTCCGCCGCCGCCTTGATGACGTCCAGGTAGGCCAGCGCGGGCTTGACCATCACCATGTCGGCGCCCTCGGCGAGGTCCAGCTCGATCTCGCGCAGCGCCTCGCGGCCGTTGCCCGGGTCCTGCTGGTAGGTCTTGCGGTCACCCTTGAGCTGGGAGTTGACAGCCTCGCGGAAGGGGCCGAAGAACGCGCTGGCGTACTTCGCGGAGTACGCGAGGATCGCCGTGTCCTTGTGCCCGACCTCGTCGAGTGCCCGGCGGATGACGCCGACCTGGCCGTCCATCATCCCGCTCGGCCCGAGCACGTGCGCCCCGGCTTCGGCCTGGGCGACGGCCATCTGGGCGTAGACACGCAGGGTGGCGTCGTTGTCGACCGCGCCGTCGGCGTCCAGGACGCCGCAGTGGCCGTGGTCGGTGAACTCGTCGAGGCAGGTGTCGGCCATCAGCACGGTGGCGTCACCGAGCTCGTGCCGCAGGTCGCGCAGGGCGACGTTGAGGATGCCGTTCTCGTCGACGGCGCCGGAGCCTTCGGCGTCGTGCGTGGCCGGGATGCCGAACAGCATGAGCCCGCCGACCCCGGCGTTGACCGCGTCGACGGCGGCCTTCCGCAGCGTGTCGCGGGTGTGCTGGACGACGCCGGGCATGCTCGCGATCGGCCGCGGCGCGTCGATCCCTTCGGCGACGAACATCGGGAGGATCAGCTGGCGTGGCCGCAGCGTCGTTTCGCCCACCAGCCTGCGCATGGCCGGGGTGGTGCGAAGCCTGCGGGGACGATGCTCAGGGAACACCCTTACCAAGTTACTCCCGCGGCCCCCGCCCGGGTTCCGCAAGGGTGCTCAGCGGCCGCTTCCGGTCGCCGAGTGGCGCCCACCAGCCCCCTGAAGCGCACGAGGGGCCTGCTCAATCCTCCGCAGGATCACGCCAGCGCACTGAACCGGGCGCTCGCCCGCTGTCGGAGAGAAACTCCCGCAGCACCGTCCGGAACTGTTCGAGCGGAACGCCGCTCCCCCCAGGGAAACCCACCTCCGACTCGACGGCCGGTGTGCTGGGGTCGCCCACGCTGTAGCCGAACGCGTCCCTCAACCGACGTGCGAGGTCCCGGACGGACGCGCCTGGATCAGCCACCCTCAGGTCAGGTCGTCGAACTCACCCGCGCGGCAACCCTTCACCCAGGCGGCCATTTCCTCGCGGGTGAAGAACACCGTGCCCGCCTCCGGCGCCTTGCTGTTGCGCACTGCCACCGAACCATCCCCCAGCGACGCGACCTCGACACAGTTGCCGCCGTTGGTGCCGCTGAAGGTCGACTTGCGCCACACGACATCGGCAAGACCCTTGAAGCTCATCGATACTCCTCCGCTAACCGCTCGATGAAGGCGACCGACTCGTCCGGTGTCAAAGCCAGCGCGCTGAGGTGCGCGAACGCCACCTTGTGCGCTTCGAGCTCGTGAGACTGCTCGAGATAGAACCCTCCGGCGCGGTGCTCCACATACGCGATGCCAGGATCGCCTGGCCAGGGAAAAGATAGCACCGTAAAGGGGCCCATCACTCCAGGATGAGCACCTCGCTCGAACGGCAGGACTTGGATAGTGATCTTCGGTTTGCCCGCCATCGCCAGCAGATACTCCAGCTGCCCGCGCATGACCTCCCGGCCACCGACCAGCCGACGCAACACAGCCTCGTCGAGCACCGCCCACAACCGCAGAGGATCAGGATCGCGCTGAAGCACAGCTCGCCGAGCGAGCCGCACCGAAGCCATCCTGTCGATTTCCTGATCGGTACGTTCAGCTGTGTCTCGGTGCAGCAATGCCTGTACGTACTCGCTGGTCTGCAGCAGTCCTGGTACTGCCTGCGCCTCGTAGGTCTGCACCTGGTTCGCACCCTGCTCCAGGCCGAGGTAGAGCGAGAACCAGCTCGGTACCGTCTCGGAGCTGTAGCTTTCCCACCAGCCTTTGGTCCGGGAGCGCTTCGCCGCGTCGAGGTAGTCCGGCCACTGACTCTCCGGCACCTTGAACAACGGCAACAGGACCTCGTCGAGATCGCGCAGGACCACCGGCCGTTCCGCGGTCTCGTAGTACGAGACCTTGGCGACCGTGCAGCGCAGCGCCTTCGCCACGTCCTTCTGCTCCAGCCCGGCCTCCTTGCGGAGCCGGACCAGTTCGAACGCCAGCCAGCGCCGCCACACCGTCGGGCTCGCCGTCTCGACCATGCTGCTCCCCTCCTCGGTCCATGAGCACGCACAGTGTGCCGATCACCACCGACAGAACCGGCCGCGGGACCAGCCATCTCGGGCCGCACTCACCGCAGTTCACCCGATCGGACGGCCGATGTTGATTCAAAATTTTCATTCAACACTCTAGCCTCGTCCTCATGACACTGCTCACACAGTCCCACGACATCGACGATCCTTCGGGCCTTCCGCAGCTGTGCGCCGAACCGGAGTTTTCCGAGCTGGTCACCGAGATGGCCCGCACCGAAGCGCCCCGCTTGTTCGCCGTCGTCCTGGAGTACGGCGAGCGCGTGGACGCGAAGATCGCGGGCTGGGGCCTCGCATTCGAGGACCGCGCCGACGTCATCAGCATCGAAGGCAGGCTCCGCATGACCCTGCCGGGCCCGGAACAAGCTCTGCGCCGCTTCCACACCAGTCCCCACGTCCACCCCCGCCTGGTCTGGATCACCGCGGAAACGCCATGAGGGGCACCTTCATGGTCTTAAAGACCATGAAGGTGCCCCTCATGAACCACGAACTCAGGAGCGGCGGGCCCGCTTCGCCTTGCGCGGCGGCGGCAGGGCGCCTTCCGCGCGCAGCCGGGCGGCGTGCTCGGCGAGCGCGTCCACCAGGTGCGGGACGTCCGCCTTCTCCGGCTGGACGTCGACCCGGAGCCCGAACTCCACCGCGGTCTCGGCGGTCTTCGGGCCGATGCACGCGACCAGCGTGCGGGTGTGCGGCTTGCCGGCGATGCCGACCAGGTTCCGCACGGTCGAGGACGAGGTGAAGCAGACCGCGTCGAAGCCGCCGGTCTTGATCATCTCGCGGGTCTCGGCGGGCGGCGGGGCGGCCCGGACGGTCCGGTACGCCGTCACGTCGTCGATCTCCCAGCCGCGCTCGCGCAGGCCGGCCGACAGCGTCTCGGTGGCGATGTCCGCCCGCGGCAGCAGCACGCGGTCGACCGGGTCGAGGACGTCGTCGTACGGCGGGAACTCGGCCAGCAGCCCTTCCGAAGACTGCTCACCCGAGGGCACCAGCTCCGGGATGATGCCGAACGAACGCACCTTTGCCGCGGTCGATTCGCCCACACAGGCGATCTTCACGCCGGAGAACGCGCGGGCGTCGAGGCCGAACTCCTCGAACTTCTCCCACACCGCGCGCACCGCGTTGGTGGAGGTGAAGACGATCCACTGGTAGCGGCCGTCGACCAGGCCCTTGACCGAACGCTCCATCTGCGCCGGGCTGCGGGGCGGCTCGACCGAGATGGTCGGCACCTCGTGCGACGTCGCGCCGTGGCCGCGCAGGCGCTCGGCCATCTCGCCGGCCTGCTCCTTGGTGCGCGGCACCAGGACCTTCCAGCCGTAGAGCGCCCGCGACTCCCACCACGACAGCTTCGAGCGCTGCCCGGCGGCCTGGCCGATCGTGACGATCAGCGGCCCGACGAGCTCGCCGGCGTCGTTCGCGACCTTCTCGAGCGTCGTGTCGAGGGTGCGCTGGGTGTTGATGGTGCCGTTCGCGGTGACCGCGACCGGGGTCGACGCCGGGACGCCGTTGCCGGTCAGTGCCGACGCGGCCTCGGCCAGGTGCGCCGACGTCGCGTGCAGCACCAGCGGGCCGGGCGCGGCGGCCAGTGCCGCCCAGTCGACGTCCCCGCGGACGTCCACCTCGGTGTGCGTGCCGCCCAGCGCGACGCCCGCGTACGCCGGGACGGCCGCGGCCGGGGAGACACCCGGGATGACGTCGAACACGGCGCTCGTGCGCGCGACGGCCTGGACCTCGGCCACCACGGCCGGGGTGGTCAGCGGGTCGCCCGCGATCAGCCGCAGCACCAGCCGGCCGGCCTTGGCCTCGGTGGTGAGGTCCTTGGCGACCTCGGCGGCCTCGCCGACTGCGGGCCGGACCTCGGCGCCCTCGGCGGCCATGGCCAGCACGGCCTGCGGCACGTCGGGGTCGGTCACCACGACCTCGGCCTTGGCCAGCAGTTCCTGGGCACGGACCGTGAGCAGGCCGGCGTCGCCGGGGCCGGAGCCCACGAACGCTACGCGCCCGGTGGTCTTTCGCGCGGGGGTCATCTGTGCGTTTCTCCTCTTGCGGCGGCCGTGCGTGGTCGCACGTCCGCAGGGTCTCCTACGTCTTCTTCGAAGCGCTCGAGAGAGCGCTACCGTGCCGGGCCGGAGAAGACTCCGGCTCCGAGGTCCAGCAGCTCGGCGGCCAGGTCCTTGCCCAGCTGGGCGGCCTGGTCCTTGTCGGCCAGCGCGGAGGCCCGGACCATGTCCACCGCGCCGTTCTCGCCGTCGACCGCGGCGGTGCCGCGCAGCGAAATCCGTTCCACGACCTTGCCCTCGGCGTCGAGATCTTCGACGATCTCGGCGAGCGCGCCCACCGGCGCGCTGCACCCCGCCTCGAGCGCGGCCAGCAGGGCCCGCTCGGCCGTCACCGCGACCCGCGTGCCCTCGTCGTCCAAAGTGGACCGGAGCAGCTGCTCGAGGTCCACGTCGGCGGTCCGGCACTCCACCGCCAGCGCGCCCTGGGCGGGCGCGGGCAGCAGCTGGATCGGGTCGAGGGTCTCGGTGATCGCCTCGGCCAGTCCGACCCTGGCCAGTCCGGCACGCGCCAGCACCACGGCATCGAGCTCGCCGTCGGTGACCTTGCGCATGCGGGTGTCGATATTGCCGCGAATCGGCACGATTTCCAAACCGAGACCCAGCGCGCGCAGCTGCGCGGTGCGCCGCGCCGCGCCCGTGCCCACCGTCGAGCCCGGCGGCAGCTCGCCCAGGGTGAGCCCGTCACGCGCGATCAGCGCGTCACGCGGGTCCTCGCGCGGCGGCACGGCGGCGAGCGTGATGCCCGGCTCCGGCGCGGTCGGCAGGTCCTTGTACGAGTGGACGACGACGTCGACCTCGTTGCGCAGCAAGGCTTCCCGCAGCGCGGAGGTGAACACGCCGACGCCGATCGTCGCGATCGGCGCCAGCGACTTGTCACCGGGGGTGGTCACCTTGACGATCTCGACCTCGACGCCGATGGCGCGCAGGGCGTCGGCGACGGTCCCGGTCTGGGTGAGCGCGAGCTTCGAACCGCGCGTACCCATGCGAATGACTCTGGTCACTGCTGCTTCTTCTCCGGTGGGGGCTTCGGGCTCGCCACCGCGGCGGGGGCCTGCGGGTCGAGGCAGAACAACTCTCGCAACGCGTTCGCGTAGTCGGTGTCGGCCGTCTCGGCGGCCAGCTGCTTGACCCGCACCGTCGGCGCGTGCAGCAGCTTGTCGACCACCCGGCGGACCGTGCGGCCGACCTCTTCGCGAACGCCCGCGTCGAGCTCGGGCAGGCGGTGGTCGAGCCGCAGCAGCTCGGCGTCGACGACCTCGGCCGCGCGGCGGCGCAGCGCGGTCACGGTCGGCGTCACCTCGGCGCTGCGCTGCCCGGCGAGGTACTCGCGCACCTCGTCGAGGACGATCCCGGTCGCCTTGGCCGTCTGGCGCTCGGTGGTCGGCGTGCCCGCCTCCCGCATCCGGCGCTGGATGGTGGCCAGGTCGACCACCCGGACGCCGGCCAGCTCGCCGACCGCCGGGTCGACGTCGCGCGGCAGGCCCAGGTCGCAGACGACCAGGTCACGGCCGTGGCGCGGCAGCACCTGACCGGGTGCGAAGACGGCGTCCTGCGCGCCGGTGCAGCAGATCACGACGTCGGCGTCGCGGACCGCCTCGGCGACCCCGGACAGCGGGATCGCGCGGGCCGGCACGCCCTGCTCGGTGACGTTCGCGGCGAGCCGGCGGGCACGGGCGTCGGTGCGGTTGGCCACGGTGATCTCGCCGATGCCGGCCTTGCGCAGCTGCGACGCGCTCAGTGCGCCCATCGAGCCGGCGCCGACGATGACGGCGTGCTTGCCGGTGACGTCCCCGGCCGCGGCGAGCGCCTCGGACACGACCGACGCACCGAGCTGGTCGAGGCCGGTCTCGGTGTGGACGCGCTTGCCGACGCGCAGCGTGGTCTGGATCAGCTCGTGCAGCGTGCGGCCGACGGTGCCCACCTCGCGCGCGGTGGCGTAGGCGGACCGCACCTGGCCGAGGATCTGCGTCTCGCCGACGACCATCGAGTCCAGCCCGGAGGCGACC
>CBJLKR010000143.1:0-6367 GCA_966423695.1 uncultured bacterium
ACCGCGTCGGCACGAGGCAGCAGCCGGGGAACGAGGCGGTAGCGGAGCCGCTCGCCCCGCATCTTCGCGCCGCCCCACGCCCAGGGGATGAGGTCGTGCAGGGTCACCACCAGGGGGCGCGGGCAGCGGCCGGGCAGGTGGAAGTCGATGGCGTGGTACACGTCCGCGCCGATCCGCGCGATGTCGGCGTTGAGCGCCACAGCGTCCTCGTACGCCGCCAGCTGGCCGTGACTTCTCCGCCGGCAGCCGGCGAGGCGGTAGCGGCCCACGGGCAGGGCCGGCGCGTCGAAGGCGACGTCCAGGAGCAGCGTCAGCTGCGAGTCGAAGCCGGCGTCGACGAGGCCTTTGAGCAGGCCCCGGGCGTAGGCACCCACGCCTCGCTGGGCGCTCGGACCCTGTAGCGGCCTCATGTCCAGCAGCACGGACGGGCGACCCGAGCCCTTCCGGGGTGAGTTCATGAGTACGTCGAGCATAATTTGCGCGCCAATGAGCGAACTTGACCTGGTGATCGTCGGCGGCTGCGGCCACGTCGGGCTGCCGCTCGCGCTGTCGCTGGCCGACTGCGGCTACCGGGTCGGGATCAACGACATCGACCAGGCCAAGATCGAGATGGTCCGCTCGGGCCAGGTGCCCTTCCGCGAGACCGGCGCCGAGGCGCTGCTGCGCAAGCTCCTCCCCACGGGACGGCTCGAGCTGTCGCGCGACCCCGCCATGCTGGAGCGGACGCGCGTCGTCGTCCTCGTCATCGGCACCCCGATCGACGAGTTCATGAACCCGTCGGTCCGCATCTTCGAGCGCGTGCTCGACGAGCTCACGCCGCACGTGCAGCAGGGCTCGCTCGTCGTCCTCCGCTCGACCGTGTTCCCGGGCACGACCGAGACCGTCGAGCGGCGGCTGCGCGCCGCCGGCATCGAGGCCGACGTCGCCTTCTGCCCCGAGCGGATCGCCGAGGGCCACGCCCTCGAGGAGCTGCGCACGCTGCCGCAGATCATCGGCGTCACGTCCGACGCCGCTTTCGAGCGGGCGCGCGTCCTGTTCGAGCGCCTGGGCGTCGTGTCGGTCGTCCGGACCGCGCCGCTCGAAGCCGAGCTGGCCAAGCTCCTGACGAACACCTGGCGGTACATGAAGTTCGCCGTCGCCAACCAGTTCTTCCAGATCGTCAACCGCTCGGGGCTCGACTACAACAGGGTTTTGAACGCGATCCGCCAGGACTACCCGCGCGCGGCGGACCTGCCGAGCCCCGGATTTGCCGCGGGCCCGTGCCTGCTGAAGGACACGATGCAGCTGTCGGCCTTCACGCCCGACCACTTCCCGATGGGGCAGGCGGCGATGCAGGTCAACGAGGGGCTGCCGGGCTACATCGTCGACACGCTGAACTCGCGCCACGCGCTGCTCGGGCGCACGGTCGGCATTCTCGGCATGGCGTTCAAGGGCGAGTCGGACGACCCTCGCGCGTCCTTGAGCTACAAGCTGCGCAAGCTCGCGCAGTTCAAAGGCGCGAAGGTGCTGTGCACCGACCCCTTCATCGTCGACGAGACCTTCGAGCCGCTGGACAAGGTCCTGCGCGAGTCGGAGGTGATCGTCATCGGCGCCCCACATCGCATGTATCGCGGCCTCGACCTCGGCGAGCGCGAGGTCGTCGACATCTGGGGGATCACGGGCCCCATCCGCCTGTGAGCGGGAACGCGACGTTCCGGCTCATCCGTGTCCGGTACGACGACCGGTGACGAAATAGAAGCGCTGGTCAGACGGCCCGGCGAAGCCGGGCCTGCACTCCGTCCATGAAGGTCCTCGTCACCGGGTCCGCCGGATTCATCTGCGGCTATCTCGTCGCCGAGCTGCTGAACGCCGGCCACGAGGTCGTCGGGATCGACAACTTCACCAAGTACGGACCCGTGCGGCGGACCTTCGACAACGACCCGCGCTACCGCCTTGTCGAGGGCGACGCGAAGGACGCCGAGCTGCTGACGGACCTCGCGGCCGGCTGCGACCACCTGGTCGCCGGCGCGGCGATGATCGGCGGGATCTCGTACTTCCATGAGTTCGCCTACGACCTCCTGGCCGAGAACGAGCGCATCTGCGCGGCCACCTTCGACGCCGCGATCAGCGCGTTCCGGCTTGGCCGGCTCCAGAAGATCACGGTCCTGTCGAGCAGCATGGTGTTCGAGAGCTCGTCCGTCTTCCCGACGCCGGAGGGAGCCCAGCTGACGAGCCCTCCTCCCCGCTCCACCTATGGCTTCCAGAAGCTCGCCACCGAGTACTTCGCCCGCGGCGCGCACGAGCAGTACGGGCTTCCGTTCACGATCGTCCGCCCTTTCAACTGCGTCGGCATCGGCGAGCGGCGAGCGCTGCGCGACAGCGACGTCATGAGCGGCAACGTCAAGCTCGCGATGAGCCACGTCGTCCCGGACCTGGTGCAGAAGGTGCTCAAAGGCCAGGACCCGCTGCACATACTCGGCGACGGCAGCCAGGTGCGTCACTACACGTACGGCGGCGACCTCGCCGTGGGCATCCGGCTCGCGATGGAGTCGGAGCGCGCCCTCAACGAGGACTTCAACCTGTCGACCGCGCGCTCCACGACCGTGCGCGAGCTGGCCGAGCTCGTGTGGCGCAAGGTCCACGGCCCGGAGCGGCCGCTGCGCATCGTGTGCGATCCGCCCTACGAGCACGACGTCCAGATGCGGGTGCCGGACGTCCGCAAGGCGCGCGAGCTCCTGGGGTTCGAGGCGACGACGCCACTCGAAGACGTGCTCGACGAGGTCATCCCATGGATACGCGAAGAGATCGCGGCGGCCAGAATCTGACCGCCGAAGCGACGCCCGCGTTGAGCGTCGTCATTCCCGTCTACAACGAGGGCGACAACGTGGTCCCCACACTGCGCGGCGTGGTCGAGCAGACGAAGACGCGACCGCTCGAGGTGCTGGTGATCCACGACATGGACGACGACACCACGGTGCCCGTCGTCAACCGCCTGCGCGAGGAGCTGCCCGAGCTTCGCCTGCACAAGAACACGCTCGGCCGGGGGGTGCTCAACGCGATGAAGTCGGGCCTCCGCGCGGCGCGGGCGCCGTACGTGCTGATCACGATGGGCGACGGCTCCGACGACCCCGCCGACATCGACGGCATGTACGGCCTGGCGCGAGAGGGCGCCGACGTGGTCGCGGGGTCGCGGTACATGCGCGGCGGCCGGCAGCTGGGCGGCCCCCTCCTGAAGCGGACGATGTCGCGCGCCGCCGGGCTCTCCCTCCACTGGCTTGGCGGGCTGCCGGTGCACGATGCGACGAGCAACTTCCGGCTCTACTCCAAGCGTCTCCTCAACCAGGTCTCGATCGAGTCGCAGGGCGGCTTCGAGCTCGGCCTCGAGCTCACCGTCAAGGCGTACAGCCTCGGGCTGAAGGTCGCGGAGGTGCCGACGACGTGGCGCGACCGGACTGAGGGCCAGAGCCGTTTCCGATTGTGGAAGTGGCTGCCGCGATATCTCCACTGGTACTGGCGCGGGATGGGAGGAAGATGGCGGCGCGCTCGTTAGCATGGCGCGGATGAATCGCCTCCGCCGCGGCATGGTGGGCGCAGTTTCGACCGCGCTCGCATTGGCGCCGCTGATCGCGTCCGCGGCATCGCCGGCGCCCAGCCCTTCCCCGGCGCTCGACGGGCTTCTCGCCGCCCCGCCGGCCGGATTCGTCGCGCTGACGACGGCTTCGCTCCACGGCCACTTCACGGCCCAGGAGTACGCGTCCGACGCGGACACGTCCAAGCAGGCGAGGATCGTCGCGACCATGAATCACGACGGGTTCATCGACGGCTACGGGCAGACGTGGGTCAGCCAGTCGGCGCAACAGGTCCTGATCGAGGCGGTGCTGGCGTTCACGGGCGGACGCGGCGCGCACGACTGGCTCACGGCGGCAGAGGCCGCCGACAAGCAGGACGCGAACTACGTCAGGCCTGACACGACCACCGGCCTCGGGACCTACTTCGGGGCGCACCTCGAGGACAAGGCGGGCAAGACCTTCGTCGACGAGTTCTCGTTCGTCAAAGGCAACGACGTCTTCGCCATCGCGGTCGCGGCCACCAAAGACGACACGCTCGGCCAGGCGACCACACAGGCACAAGGTCAGTTCAAGTCGGCGCCCGACTCGACGGTCCCCAGCGCGCAGTGGCCCGAGAACAACCAGGCGAACAACGCCGCCTTCCAGTTCGGGGCGGCGGTCGGACGGATCGCGATCTTCGCCTTGATCGGCGCGATCATCGCCGCTCTCGCGTTCTTCATCCGCAGCCGCAGGCGCGGTGTGGCGACGCCCGCTTACGCCGCTGGACATGGTGCGCCCGCCGTTTCCGGCGCGGTCCAACTCTCGCCAGACGGCAACTACTGGTGGGATGGCCAAGCATGGCGCGACGCCGCGACCGAGGTGCCACCGTCCGCACAGCGTTCTAGCGATGGTGGATTCTGGTGGGATGGACGGACGTGGCGCCCGGTCCCGCAGGCTCCCTCTCCGCCGGCCGGCTGAACGCCGCCTGACGGCCGCCGCCGCAGTCGCGGTCATGGCCCTCTCGCTCTCCACGCTCGCGGTCTCGGCCGCCCAGTCTCCGAGCCCGTCGCCTTCGCTCGACCGCATGCTGGCCGAGCCGCCGTCGGCCGACTTCGTCGAGGACACGGAGTCGAGCGGCACGCCCATTGGCGCGTTCGACCTCGGCACCTATGTCCAGTCGGTCGGCGGAGCCGATTCGTCGGCCACCGCCAAAGCGCTGAAGGACGACGGTTTCGTGGCCGGCTACGGGCGGAGCTGGACCTCGCAGGCCTCGAACGTCGGCCTTGTCGAGCTGGTCGTCGCGTTCGCGGGCGGGCGCGGGGCGCGCACGTGGCTCTCGACCGCCGAGTCGATCGCCAGGAGCAGCGAGTTCCTCAACGGCGCGATCAGGGTCGAGGGCATCGATCCCTACTTCGGCGTGAGGTACGCGGACCCGTCAGCGCCGTCGTTCGCGGAGGTCGTCTCGTTCGTCAAGGGCAACGATTACTTCCTGGTGGGGTTCATCTCGGCCACCGACAACCTCGGGGACTCAGCCGCGACCCAGAGCAAGCGGCAGCACGACTTCGCGGCGCCGGCGACCATCGGCGAGGCGCAGTGGCCGGAAAACGCATCCCGGTCGCCGCTCTTTCCGCTGACCGCCGACCGGCAGGCGTTCAGGGTCCTTGTCTTGGGGCTGGTCGCGGCGGCGCTCGCCGGGCTGGTCACCGGCGCGGCCGTGCTCCGCTCGATCCGGCGGAGGCCTACCCCACCAGCGGGCGGTAGTTCCGGCGGTAGTACTCCCAGTACGCACCCGACTTGAGCGGCCGCCACCAGTCCTCGTGGTCGCGGTACCAGCGCACGGTCCGCTCCAGGCCCTCGGCCAAGGTGACCTGCGGCTCCCATCCGAGCTCGGTCACGCGCGATACGTCCAGGGCGTAGCGATAGTCGTGACCGGCGCGGTCGGCCACGAACTCGATCAGCGCTCGCGGCTTGCCCATGATGTCGAGCACCGCCTCGGCCACCTGCAGGCCGCTCGTCTCGATCCCGGTGCCGACGTTGTACACGCCGCCGCCGGGCGCGTCGAACAAGACGTCCTCGATGGCGCGGCAGTTGTCCTCGACGAACACGTAGTCGCGCACAGCCGAACCATCCTTGTAGAGCGGCAGGCGCAGGCCGTCGATGGCGTTCGTGATCAGGACCGGGATCAGCTTCTCGGGGTACTGGTTCGGCCCGTAGTTGTTGGAGCTGCGCGTGACCAGCAGCGGTAAGCCGAAGCTCTCGGCGTAGGCCATCGCGATGTGCTCGGACCCCGCTTTGCTCGCGGAGTACGGGCTTCGCGGCCGGAACGGATCGGTCTCTTTGGAACGGCCGTGGCGCACGTCGCCGTAGACCTCGTCGGTGCTGATGAGCAGGAAGACCTGGTGGCGGTGCTTGCGCGCCGCCTCGCACAGCACGGCGGTTCCGCGGACGTCGGTCTCGATGAACGCGAACGGGTCCATGAGCGAGCGATCGACGTGCGTCTCCGCGGCGAAGTTGACGATCGCGTCGCACTCGGCCGCGAGCGAGTCGACGCGTTCGGCGTCGCAGATGTCGCCGACGACGAGCTGGAACAGCGGATCGGAATCGAGCCCCTCGAGGTTGGCCCGGTTGCCCGCGTACGTCAGCTTGTCGAGCACGGTGATCGCGACCTTCGGCCGCGAGCGGCGCAGGTGGCGGACGAAGTTCGAGCCGATGAACCCGGCGCCGCCGGTCACGAGCAGCCGCTCGAGGTGGCGGCTCACTTGATCGCCGGGCCCGCGGTCCAGTCGTAGCCGATCGTCGGCTCGTCGTGCGGGATCCGGCCCTCGTCGTCTGGCGAGTAC
>CBJLKR010000144.1:0-6361 GCA_966423695.1 uncultured bacterium
AGCGATGCGTATCGCTGCTGGAGCCATGCCCGGAACGCGGCGGCCGAGACATCGCACCAGCAAGCCGGCACGTGGCAGCCGTACTCGTTTCCGACGTGCCACATCGCCAGCGCGGGATGCTTCGCGTAGCGCTCGGCGATCGCCGTCACGAGCTTGCGCGCGGCCTCCCGATAGAAGGGGCTTGACGGGCAGTAGTGCTGCCTTGCGCCGTGCCACAGCCTGGCGCCGTCGGCGAGCACCGGCAGCATCTCGGGATGGCGATGTGAGAGCCAGGGGGGAGGTGAGGCGGTCGCCGTCGCGAGGTCGACCCGGATGCCGCCCTCGTGGAGCAGTTCCAGCACGCGGTCCAGCCATTCGAAATCGAACCTGCCTTCAGCCGGCTCGAGCCGCGACCACGAGAAGATGCCGACCGAAACGAGATTGACCCCCGCTTCGCGCATGAGGCGCACGTCCTCGGCCCACACAGCCTCGGGCCACTGCTCGGGGTTGTAGTCGCCGCCGAAGAAGATTTGAGCCGTCGCTCAGCCCTTGGTCGAGCCCAGCGTCAGGCCGGCGATGAACTGCTTCTGCAGAAAGATGTAGATCAGTATCGGCGGGATGGCGACCAGCAGTGCGCCCGCGGCCGTGAGGTTGTTGTTCACGAAGAACTCGCCCTGAAGGTTGTTGAGGGCGCTGGTGATCGGCCGCTTGTTGCCGTGCGAGATCAGGATCAAGGCCCAGAAGAAGTCGTTGTAGATGAAGGTGAACAGCAACGTCGCCATCGCGGCGAGGGCGGGCCGGCACAAGGGCAGGACGATGCTCCACCAGATGCGAAAGACGTGCGCTCCATCCATGATCGCGGACTCCGTGATCTCCTTGGAGATGGTTTTCATGTAGTTGCTCAGCACGAACGTCGCGAACCCCGTCTGAAAGACGACGTGGATGAGCATGATCCCCAGGTACTGGTCGTAGAGCACGCCGTTGTCGCTGAGGATTCCGAGCGTGAACTTGCCGATGTCGATCTCGCCGAGCATGGGTAGCGGCGTGGCGAGGTAGATCCGGAACAGCGGGACGATGATGACCTGCGCGGGAAGCAGGTTGCCTGCGGTGAAGATCATCAGCGTGGCCAGGTTGAAGCGCCAGCTGAACTGGGTGCAGGCGAAGGCGACCATCGAAGCGAGGAGGAGCGTGAGGATCACGCCCGGAACCGCGACGACGAGCGTGTTCAGGTAGTAATACGGGAGCTCGGCCTGGGTCCAGAAGTTCTGATAGTTCACGAGGCTCAGCCCGCTCAAACCGCCCGCCGGCCATGAGAGGTATCCGTTCTGAATGGTGTCCTGGATTGGGCGAAGCGAGTTGTAGACGGCCCAGAACAGCGGGAACAGCCAGAGGACGACCATGGCGAGGAGAAAGCCGTGGAGCGCCACCCGGCTGAGCCGGATGCGCGGTGGCCGAGGCGCCGTGGCGGCGGCCACGCTCACGACTGCGCCCTCATCACGCGGGACAGGAAGATGACGATCGGGCCCAACGAGATCAGAAGCAGGATGACCGCGATCGCCGACCCGAAGCCGACAAGGCTTGCCTCACTGATGCTGTTGTTCGTGATCAAGATGGAGAGCAGCTCGAGCCCGTTCTTGCCCTGGTTGATGATGAAGGCGAGGTCGAACGCCCGCAGCGCTTCGATCGCGGTGATGACGACGACGACGATGTTGATCGGGGCCATGACGGGGAACACGACGCGGAAGAACGTCTGAACCTCGTTTGCGCCATCGACCTTCGCCGCTTCGCGCAGGGTTGGGTCGACGCTCTTCAGGCCGGCGAGGTAGATGACCATGATGTAGCCGACGTGGCGCCACGTCGCGGCCACCAGGATCGCGTAGAGGTTGATCCTCGGGTTGCCGAGCCAGTCGATGATGTTGTTTGCGCTCGTGCGGTGCAGCGCGTTGTTGATGAAGCCTTCGGTCGGGCTGTACTGCAGCTCCCAGATGAAGCCGACGATGACCAGCGAGAGGACGACCGGAAGGAAGAACACGCTCTGGTACAGGCCGATGCCGCGGATCGGCCTGTCGAGCAGGACGGCGAACAGGATGCCGAGCGGCGTGGCGATCAGGGCGAGCCACGCAAGCCAGATGACGTTGTGCACGAACGCAGGCCAGAACAGCGTGTAGCCGGAGAACAGGAACTGGTAGTTCCTCAGGCCGACGAAGTTGTTCGGGCCGACATCGCCGACACCGTTGTAGTTCGTGAACGAGTAGAGGATTGACGACAAGGTCGGCCACCAGATGAACACGAGATCAAGCAGCAGGGGAAAGCCGACCATCAGCATCAACACCCGCCGGTCGTAGCGCGTGAGGACGTGGTAGCCGCCGTGCTTGGCGGCCACGAGCTGCCCGGTCTCGGGCGAACCTTCCCGGACCGGGCTTGTGCTCGTGGCCACGTCTTCAGTTACCAGGGTCAGGGGCTACTCGGGCGGCAGCGAGTCCCAGAAGCTCTGCATCTGCCCCTGCAAGGTTGAGGTGTCCTGCGTGGGGTTGGCGAGGTATTTCAGCAGGAACCCCTGCATGGAGTTGGGGCCTGAGAAATCGGGCCGGGAGTCGCGGTCGAAGAACTGCGTGATCCGCTTGGCGTTGCTCACGATCTGGGCGGCCTTCTTGGTCAGCGCCGGGTACTGGCTCTGGTCGGCGTCGTTCGCGGTTGGGATCGCACCCGGCGAAGCCTTCCAGAAGGTGATCTGCGACGAGCCCTTGGACATGAACTCGAGGAACGCCTTCGCCTGGCCGGCGTCGGCGCCCGCGGTAGGCGACTTCTTCGCCAGCATGAAGACGTCGATCGGGGCGTCCAGCGCCTTCTCGGCGTCGTAGTTGCTGCCCACGTCGGGGAAAGGGAAGAAGTCGAGCTGGGCGAGGTCGTCCGGGTTGCCGCTGGCGACGAACTGTTCCGAGACGAACAACCCGAGCAGGTACATGCCCGCTTTCTTGTGCAGCAGCTGCTGGGCCGCCTCCTGCCATGTCAGGCCGGCGAACGCGGGGGAGTAATAGGGCACGAGCTCGCTCCACTTCTTGAAGACGTTCGCGACCCTCGCGTCGGTCCACTTCTGCTTGCCCACGCACAGCTCGGTGTGGAAGTCATAGCCGTTGAGCCGGAGGTTCAGGATGTCGAACGTCCCCATCGCCGGCCAACCGTCCTTGTCGGCGAAGGCGATCGGGATCAGGCCGTCCTTCTTCATCTGGTCGGCGAGCTTCTTGAGGTCGTCCCAGTTCGTCGGCACGCTGTAACCGTGCTGCGCAAAGACGTCCTTGCGGTAGAAGAGCGCCCACGGGTAGTACGACGTCGGCACGGCGTAGACGTGGCCGTCGTTCCCCTTCACCGAGTTGGCGAAGCCCTCGGTGAAGTTGTTCTTCACGTCGTTCCAGACATCGTCGATCGGGGCGGCGAGTCCCTTGTCGGCGAAGAACCGCATGCGGTGGCCGGAGAACCAGGTGAATACGTCCTCGGGCGTGCCTTGGAGGTAGGAGTTGATCTGGTTCTGGTACGTGCCGTGGTCGACCGTGTTGACGGTCACCTTGGTCCCGCCGTTGGCCGTCGTAAAGGCATCGATCACGTCCTGGAGACCCTTCTTGGGCACGGCGTCCGACAGGTAACTGCCGATGGACATCTTCCCGCCCTTGGCGGTGACCTGCGTGGTGGTGGTCGTCGTCGTGCCGCCGCCGCACGCGGCGATGAAGGCCGCCAGGCTGCCGTAGCCGGCGATCTTGAGCACGTCGCGCCGCGAGAGGTCGAGGTCGAGCGGCAGTTCGATGCCGCTACCGGGGAGCGGGATGGTCCGATCGCGTCCGCCTTTCATGGGTTTCCACCTCCACGCCCGGAGCGTCGCCGGGCCGCCATAACAACCGGGCAGGTTGCTGTCGCCGGAAACATACATCGGCGCTCGTCACTGTCAAGCCTTGACTCTTCGGCACGGCCGCGCGGCCTGTGTTCAACTATTGGCGTCCCATGCCCAGGGTCACGTTCGTCGGCGCAGGCAGCGCCGTCTTCGCCCGGCAGCTGATCACGGACATCCTCGCCGTCGACGGGCTGGAAGAAGGCGTTTTTGCGCTCGTCGACGTCGACGCGGACAGGCTTGACCTCGCGCGGCGGATCGCACAGCGGCTGATCGAGCTCAAGGGCAAGCGCTGGAGCGTGGTGGCGTCGACCGACCGCCTCGAAGTCCTTGCCGGCAGCGACTACGTCATCAACTCGATCGAGGTCGCCGGCCTCCGCAACGTCCGGTTCGACTACGACATCCCCCTGCGCTACGGCGTCGACCAGTGCATCGGCGACACCATCGGCCCCGGCGGGATCTTCAAGGCGCTTCGCACCGGACCGGCGTGGCTCGATATCGTCGCCGACGTACAGCGCCTGGCACCGAAGGCCGTCGTCCTCAACTACACGAACCCCATGTCGATCCTGACGCTGGCGGCGCTGCGGGCCACCGACCTGCCCGTCGTCGGGCTGTGCCACAGCGTGCAGGGCACGTCACGGCAGATCGCCGGCTACCTCGGCGTGCCGTATGCGGAGATGAGCTGGGACTGTGCGGGCATCAACCACAACGCCTGGTTCACGCGCCTGGAACGGGACGGCCGCGACCTGTATCCGGAGCTGAGGAAGCGGGCGCTGGACCCCGAGGTGTACGAGAAGGACCCGGTGCGCTTCGAGGTCATGCTGCACCTCGGCGCGTTCGTCACCGAGTCGAGCGGGCACTTCTCGGAGTACGTGCCGTACTTCCGCAAGCGCCCCGATCTCGTCCGGAAGTACGCGCGCGCCGGTTACCTGGGTGAGAGCGGCTTTTACGCTGACAACTGGCCGGAGTGGCGGCGGGCGAACGACGCTTCGATCGAGGCGATGCTTCGCGGCGAGAGGCCCATACCCCTCGAGCGCAGCCTGGAGTACGGAGCCGACATCATCGAAGCCATCGAGGGCCGGCGCAAGGCCACGATCTACGGCAACGTACGCAACGAGAGGCTGATCGACAACCTGCCCGACGGTTGCGTCGAGGTCGCGTGCGACGTCGACGGCTCGGGCCTCCACCCGCGCCGTTTCGGCTCGCTGCCGGAACAGCTTGCCGCCCTGAACCGCGGGCACATGGCCGTCCATGAGCTCATGGTCGAGGCCCTCCTCGAGCGCAGCAGGCAGAAAGCCAAGTACGCGCTCATGCTCGACCCTCTCACCGCCGCGGTCTGCTCGCTGGAGGAGATCGACAGGCTCTTCGAGGAGATGTGGACGGCGGAAGAGGAGAGCCTTCCGGCCTTCAGCTAAGCGACGGCGCGCCCGAACTGGCGGGCGCCGATGATCACCGCGACGACGCTGAGCACCGCGAGGACGGCCACGCCTTTGGCCACGCTCGCGTCGGCGATGTGCCCCAGGAAGATCTCGCGCGCCGCGTCGACGGCGTAGAGCAGCGGGTTGACATGCGCGATGTTCTGCAGCCACTGCGGCGCGATGCTCATCGGCAGCAGCACGCCCGACAGCAGGAGGATGGGCAGCGCCGACGTGAACACGATCGGCGCGTAGCTGTCCTCGCTCTTGACCGCGAGCGCGACCGCGTAGGCGATGGACGCGGTGAGCAGCCCGATCAGGCCGATGAGCGCCAGCACCACGACGATGCCCAGCGGATGGATGGACAGTCCGAACGGCAGCGCGATCAGGATCAGGATCAGCGACTGGAGGACGATCGAGAGCATATCCCGCAGCGCCCGCCCGAACAGCAGGGCGACCCGGCTGACCGGCGTGACCCGAAGCCGCTCGATCACGCCGGCGCGGAGCTCGGAGATGAGGCTGAAGCCGACGCCGGCCGCACCGAACATCCCGAGCTGCACGAGCAGGCCGGGGACGAACACGTTGTACGCCCCGCCTGGCGGAAAGCCGCGCATGGAAGCGATCGGCTTGAGCAGCGGGGCGAAGAGGACGAGATAGAGCACGGGCTGGAGCACTCCGATCGCGACCCACAGAGGGTTGTGGATGAAGATGCCGAAGTAGCGACCGAAAACCAGCCACGTATCGCGAAGGATCTTCACGCCGCCGTCTCCCTGAGCGACCGCCCGGTCTGGCGCAGGAACACGTCGTCGAGACTCGGCCGATGCAGCTCGACGGCCGTCAGCCGCAGCCCCTGGGCGTCGAGCAAGCGCAGGATCGCCGGCATCGCGACCTCGCCGCGGTCGACATAGAGGTGAACCCCGTCGGCCTCGAGCCTTGCCTCGCGCACGAAGTCCTGGTCCTTCACGAGGTCGAGGGCGCGCTGCTGGTCACCGGCGACGGTGAAGGTGACGACATCGCCCGCGATCGCCCGCTTCAGCTCCTCGGGCGTCCCCTGGGCGACGATGCGGCCGTGGTCGATGATCGCGAT
>CBJLKR010000145.1:0-6138 GCA_966423695.1 uncultured bacterium
TCATCGCGCGATCCGTCTCGCCAGCACGATCCCGACCCGAGCGTCGCTCCCGTGCCCGTCCGCGCCCACGCGCACCCACAGGTCCGGCCTGCGATTGAAGGCCGGTCCGCCGACCAGCACCTTGGCGCCGGTGGCCTTGATCGCGGTGATCGCCGATTGCAGCGGCGCCTCGGAGGGCACAAAGGCCGCCGTGAGCGCGACGAGCCGCGCCGGCCTCGCCTTCACCTCGTGGATGACCGCATCGAGCTCGACCTGGCCGCCGAGCGACCGGGTCGTCCAGCCGTCGTCCTGGAGGGCGAGCTCGAAGAGCCGGAGCCCCAGAACGTGCTTCTCGGTGCCCAGCGCCGCGAGCACGCAGCGGTTCCCCCGAGGGATTGGGCTCGGGCTCGGCGTCGCGGGCAGGGCGCGGACCACCTTCTCGACTATGGCGGTCGCCCGGTGCTCGTCCGCAACCCCGATGCGGCCTGCGTACCAGAGTTCACCGATCTCGTACTGGGCGGGCTGAATGAGGTCGCAGAACAGCGCGACGCGGGTGCCGACCAATGCGAGGGTGGCCCCGGCCAGCTCGTGCGCGGCGGTCTGATCGCCCGCCAGGAGCGCATCGAGAAATGGCCGCACCGGGACCCGGACGCTGCTTGGTGTTCGTGCGGGCATGTGGTCATCAAAGGATATGTCTAGGTCTTCGCGGCATCGTGGGGGCGGCGCGCCGGCAGCTTCCTATCGTCTGTCATTGAGATGGAAGGGTGCCGAATCCTGCTCCTGAGCGCCGACGCGCTGCTGTGGGATTCGCTCGCCGCGCTGTTCCGGCTGCAGCGAGCCGACGTCGTCGGCTCCCTGCCGCGCGACCCCGCCTCCGTCGATCTCGTCGTGGTCGCGTACGACTGCTGGCCCAAGTCTCTCCGCGCGCGCGCCCTTAGGGCTATGTTCCGGCGCACGCCGTGCCTGCTGCTCAGCGGGTCGCCGACATCCGGGCCGTACACCGCGTCCACCTTTCCGCGCGGCTTCTTCGCGCCGCTGCCCATGAACGCAGGGCGGCTCGCCGGCCTGGTCACCTCGCTCTTGCGATGACGTCCTGGGATGCGGACACAGTTCAGAGGCTTGCTCAGGTCGCCAATGACCTGACCGCGCTCAGCGCCACCCTGGAAGTCCTCCGCAGCCGGCGCCCAGACGATGAGGCCATCGACCGCGCGATCAGCTTCGTCGAGCGCATGATCGGGAACGTGGACGAGATCGTCTCGCGGCTCAGGGAGCGCTGACATGGAAACGGGTCCGTCGACCGCGTCACGTAAGGACGATCACATCCGGATCAACCTCGGGGCGGACGTGGCCGGCGCCGTCAGCGCGGGTTTCGAGAACTACCGCTTTCAGCACCGCGCGCTCCCCGAGATCGACCTCGACGACGTGTCGACGGCCACGTCCCTCTTCGGCCGCGCAATGCGCGCGCCGATCCTCATCTCGTGCATGACAGGCGGGACCGAGAACGCGGGGCGGATCAACGCGGTCCTGGCGGAGGTCGCCCAGGCGTCGGGCTTGGCGATGGGTCTCGGGTCGGGCCGTGCACTGCTCGAGAACCCCGGCGCGCCGGGCTTCGACGCCCGCCGCCGCGCCCCCGATGTGCCCCTGCTCGCGAACATCGGCGCGGCACAGCTCAACGCCACCGGCGGGGTCGAAGCCTCCCGGCGGCTCCTCGACCTGACCAGTGCGGACGCGCTGTGCGTGCACCTCAATCCACTTCAAGAGGCCCTTCAGCCCGAAGGCGAGCCGCGTTTCAAGGGATTGCTCCGAAAGATCGAGGCATTGTGCCGCGCGCTTGGTGCGCCTGTGGTCGTAAAGGAGGTGGGGTGGGGGCTTGCGCCGGACGTCGTGGCCGCATTGTTCGAAGCGGGAGTCTCGGCGGTGGACGTCGCCGGTGCGGGGGGCACGTCGTGGAGCGAGGTCGAGCGCCGGCGGGCGACCGGCCGGCGAGAACGGGTTGCGCGTGCGTTTGCGCGGTGGGGCATCCCGACCACCGAGGCGCTGGTCGCGGCGCGCGCGGCGGCCGGCCTTCGGACCGTCATCGCGAGCGGCGGCGTGCGCGATGGGATGGACGTCTCGATCGCTATCGCGCTGGGTGCCGACGTCGCCGGCCTGGCCGGTCCATTTCTGCGCGCCGCAGACCAAGGTCCAGAGGCGGCCGCCGACTTCGCGGCGGAGCTCGTCGACACGCTTCGCATCGTCATGTTTTGCGTCGGAGCTTCAGACCTCGCTGCGTTCCGGTCGGCGCCGCGACTCGTCCGCGCATCCGCCTCGACCTAGATCGCCGCGCGGCCGAGAACGCCTGTGCCGCCCGTCTTCCCATCAGTCGCTCTACAGCAATCGAGAGCTCCGGTTGGGCTCACGCGCTTCGATTCAAGATATGTTGCAAGGCGTTCCCGCAATGAAGCCCAGCCTCACCTCGCGCCAGGTGGATTCCTATGGATTCGGTTTGCTCTTTGAACGGAGGCCGATCCTCGACGCTGACGCGATTCTCTCCCGCTTACAGGGCATCGGACGTGTCGACGTGTTCAGCAAGTCCGATGAGGTCATCGGGTTAGCCCATCCGGATCACCTCGTCGCAATGGCCGACGGAACGATTCCCAGCGTCACGAACATCGTTCGATGGTCGAAGCCGATCACTCCAGGAGATTTCGAGTCCGCACTCGAGCAGACCTACAACTGGGAACACGCTGATGAAGCGGTGGCGCGTGGCCAGTACAAGCTGCTCGTGAGCGACCTGTTTGGCTCAGCACTTCCTTACAAGGAGAGGTACGAGCTGGTCACGGGCGTCCTACGAGCAGTTGTCCAGGCGACCGATCCAGTGGCCATTCATTGGGAGGCGGCCGACAGCATCGTCGAGCCGAAGAGCCTCGACCGACGGCTCAGCTTCTGTTGCAACGTGAGGCTCTATGAGATCACCAACCGCAAGGGCAATGTCCTGATGGACACCAAGGGTTTGACGGAGCTCGGATTGGTCGACGTTCAGTGCCTCTTTCGCGAGCTGGACGCAAGCGAAGTGGCAAAGTGGTTGTTCTCGCTTGGCCGGCAGATATTCGACAAGGGCGACTTCATCAAGGACGGCGAGACCCTGCCGGGAATCGATCCGGCTGAGCGCTGGAAATGCCGTCACGAACTTGCAATGGCTGCGCCAGCCAGACCCGTGATCGACATCACACCGAGCGCGCCTCACGCCGGTAAGCGCTAGGGGTTTCGGGTCAAAGCCGTGTCGCGGATTGGCGCTTCCGCGGTAGGCGAGAAGCGCAAGCTGCGCGCCAGGCCCTGACGATGGCACCAGACCTGAACGCGATGATCCCGGCCCCTTACTTCAGGGCCGCCTTTGCCGCGACCGACGACAGTGTCGATGCCTACCTCGATGGACCGTCGGCGATTTCGGTCCGCAAATGGCGGTCGGTCGCTCGTCGAGATTTCTACCTTGGATTACACCGGACCGACGAACGTCTGCCTGGCGATCCGAGGGAGATGGATCTCGAGATGTTCCTGGCTGCTTTCGCGATCGGTCGGGAGCAAGTGGACCACCTGGCGGCAGCCCGGATTCTCGAGGTCAGTGACCGCTCCACCATCTCACTGGAATCGATAAGACGGTTCACAGATCTGCTCATGACCAAGCGGCTGAGCGTGTGGATTCCGCCATCCCTTGAGCTGATCCAAGCACACGGACTGTCTCGTGCTGGTCAATCGATCCTCGACGCTGCCGCGCCGGCCACTCGGCTCATCCATACCGACGAGCCCTCGAGCACCAGGATCGGCGGGAAGCCGGACTTGGATGGGCGCGAATGGCCTTTGCACGATGGCAAACCGCTTTCGTTCGTGGCTCAGCTGGACCTGGCGGACCTCGCCAAGGCTACAAGCGATCTGGACCTGCCAATGAACGGATTGCTGAGCTTCTTCTACACGAACCAATGGGGATCCGCGCCCGGCTACGACCCCAAGAGTCGAAGCGGCTGGCAGGTCTATTGGATCCCTCGCGACGGCAGGACTACAGAACCGCCCGACACGCTCGAGCGCTTCGATCGTTTCGCCTCCGTGAATGTCGCCTTTCGTCCGATGCTGACATTGCCGTCGCGGTTCTCCAAGGCGCTGGACGAGTTCGGGCTTACCGATGACGAACTCGAGCGGTACGACGGCTTGTGGTGGGATGTAACCGGAAACGAACCTCATCACTGGCTCGGCGGGCACCCCGACCTCATCCAGGGCGAGGTTTATGACATGTGCCAGCTGGCGTCCAATGGCATCTACGCCGGGGACAAGTCAGGCTATGAAGCTGGTCGAGCCCGCGGTTTGCTCCCGGCCCGAGATGAATGGCAATTGTTGCTGCAGATCTGGAATGACGAGAGCGCGGGAATGATGTGGGCTGACAGCGGTTGCGTGTACTTCTGCATCAGACGCCAAGACCTTCAGGAACGGGCATTCGAGCGCTCGTGGGCTGTCATGGAGTCGCTGTAGTCACGTAGGAAACTGACAACCTCGATCTCAGCCTGAGGCAATGTCGAAGATTTTGTCGAATCTCGGGCCGCGGGCTCCGCAGAAGTGGCGGGGGCGGCGGATTACCACTCCTGACGGCGGTTCGCGCGGCCGCCAAATTCGGAGTCCGTTCAATCACCCAAGGAGTGAAGAGATGAGTTTCGGCAACAGGTATCTGGCACTGGCGGCGGTCGCCGTCAGTGGAATGCTTCTGGCCGCTTGCGGCACCACGAGCAGCAGCTCGATGGTCGCCTCGCCGGCTCCGACGCGGGCCGCGACGCAGGCCGCGACGCCCGCGGCTACGCAAAACATCGTGCAGATCGCGGCGGGCAACCCCGACTTCTCGACGCTCGTCACGGCAGTCAAGGCGGCGGGCCTTGTTGACACCCTGTCGGGTGCCGGTCCGTTCACCGTGTTTGCTCCGACCAACGAGGCCTTCGCGGCTCTTCCGCCAGGGACGCTCGACGCACTGCTGAAGCCCGAGAACAAGGCGACGCTGACCAGCATCCTCACCTACCACGTCGTTTCTGGCTCGGTGTATGCCAAGGACGTCACCGCCGGTAGCGTGATGACCGTGAACGGTGCGAAGTTCACCGTTTCGGTCGACAACGGCTCGGTCTTCATCACCGACGGCAAAGGCAACAAGGCCAAGATCGTCAAGACCGACATTGCGGCGACCAACGGCGTGATCCACGTCATCGACGCGGTGCTGCTTCCCGCGAGCTGACCGCACACCGGTTCCAACCGGAGAGCTTCCACGGGTCGCAGAGTCCCGCGAGCTCAAAGACGGCCCGGGTCCGAAAGGGCTCGGGCCTCCTCATTTTCAAGGCGATTGCACTTTCTGCGGAGGCCCGTGTCGAAGAGTTTGTCGAATGACAGGCCACGTGCTGCGCAGAAGGTGGTCGGGCGGGTGGATTACTAGTCGTGACAGGCGGTCAGCGCGGCCGCCAAGGCCAATCACATTCACGAGGAGGCATTCATGCGTCGGATATTCGTCGGACTCTTCGCCGGACTGATCGCCGCGGCACTTGGCTCAGGCAGCCTGCCGGTCGCCGCGTCGGGAGGCTCTCAGACGATCGTCGGGATCGCGGCGAGCAACCCGGACTTCTCGACCCTGGTCGCAGCCGTCAGCTGCACCGGCCTCGCGCCGGCGCTCAACGGCTCGACCCGGCACACCGTCTTCGCGCCGACCAACGAAGCGTTCGCCAAGCTCGGCCTCAACGCTTCCAACGTCTGCACCGCGCTTCCGAAAGCGACCCTGACCAACATCCTGCTGTACCACGTCACCAACGGCACCCGCCTCGCCAACAGGGTCCTTCCGCAGGGCGAGCAGCGGACCAGGACGATCGGGACGCTGCTTGACGACCAGTCCTTCAAGGTGAACCGTGCAGGCACCATCTTCACCTCGAGCGGTGGCACGAGCCAAATCGTCGCGACCAACATCGTGGCTTCCAACGGCGTGATCCACGTCATCAACACAGTGCTCATCCCGGGCGCGCCGAGCGACCAGGAGGGCGACAACTAGCCCCCAGCCGACGCTGGAAGCGAAGGCGGCTTCGCAGATCCAGCAGTCATCTCCGAAGGCGGCAACCTGCCGACGGCGCGGGGACGCGGCATTTGCGTCCCCGCGCTGACCATGTT
>CBJLKR010000146.1:0-6115 GCA_966423695.1 uncultured bacterium
CAGGCCGATGTTCTCCGCCGCGGTCGCCTGGTAGTCGACGTAGTCCTGGAACATGGCGCCGATCTGCCGCCGCAGCTCGTCGGGCTGGAACTCCCGGATGTCGACGCCGTCGATGAGGATCGCGCCTTCGCTGGGGTCGTAAAGGCGGCAGATGAGCTTGAACAGCGTGGTCTTGCCCGCGCCGTTGCGGCCCACCACCGCGAGCGTCTCCCCGGGCGCGATCGTGAACGACACGCCGTCGAGGGCCTTCGTCTCCGAGCCCGGATAGACAAAGGTGACGTTGTCGAAGCGGATCTCGCCGCGCAGCGGCTGGGGCACCGGCGCCGGCTGGGCCGGAATGGGAAGCGACGGCTGGGCCGCCATCAGCTCGACGAGGTTGTTGAGGTACAGGTTGTGCTCGTACATGCCGGAGAAGCCGGAGAGGATGCTCTGGATCGAGTTCTGCACCTGGACCGCGGCCTGCGTGTACGCGGTCAGAGCGCCCAGGCTCAGGCGGCCCGCGATCGCCTGCAGCGCGATGTAGAGGTACGTGATCGAGGTGACGATCGTGCTCAGGTTGCCGAGGGCGAAACCTGTCATGTAGCGGCGCACGAGCTGGGCGCGCTGGGTGTCGTAGAAAGTCTTGGCGATGAGCCGGTAGCGGTCGATGAAGTAGCCGCCGAGGCCGAAGAGCTTGACCTCCTTGGCGAACGAGTCGGTCGTGACGAGGTTCACCAGGTAGGTCATGCGCCGCAGCAGCCGTGATCCCCAGCGCGCGATGTTGTACCCGCGCCACCCGTACCGCGTGTCGGCGATGAACGCCGGCACCGGCGAGACCAGGACGATGAGCGCGAGGACCCAGCTGACCGCGAACAGGAACGCGATCATCGTGACCAGGGTCAGGATCGTCTGCAGCAGGCCGAACGCCGTCGCAATCATCAGCACCGGCCTGTTCACCGAGTCGTTCTGTGCCCGTCGCAGCAGGTCGTATGACGCGGGGTCTTCGTAGAACTGCAGGTCCAGCGATGCGGCCTTCTCCATCACCATCAGCTGGATCCGCATCGACACCGAGTTCTGCAGCAGCTGCTGCGTGATGTTGCGGAGGGTGTTGAGAAGGGCGCTGACCGCGAAGACGACGAACTGCGCACCGGCGAGGAACACGATCATCGAGACCGACGAGAACCTGAACCCGGGCAGCCACGGCACGCCGAGCTGGTTCAACACGATCACGTCGGCCACGTGCCGCTGGTGGATGAAGATGCCGGCGACGACGGCGTTGGTCAGCATCAGGGTGATGCCGACCGAGATGGTCGGCACGATGCCGGCCACCGCCGTGGCGACGAACAGGCCGATGGTGATGCGCCGGCTCGCGTCCCACACCAGGCCGAGCACCTGCGGGAGCGCGGCCGTGGTGCCGACGATCGACTGCTTGAGGTTCTCCCAGCGCCCGCGGAGGTCCTTCGGCCCTTCGGGCTGCTGCGGCGGCTCGATGGTCGGGTCGCCGGTCAGGCCGCTGTTGGCCGGCCCGGAGTCGGGTTTGCGCGACCGCCGCCAGCCGCCCCACCAGATCACGGGCCCGTGCGAGCCGGGCGGCATCATCCCCATGCGTCCGTGAGCTTACGCAACCCCGCTTGAAAGGCCATCTGTTACAGTGTAATCAAGTAATCACGGGAGGTTTCAGATGGACGACAAAGAGCTCGGTTCGATCAAAGGTTGGTTCGGTGGAAGGCTTCCGGACGGCTGGTTCACGGCCGTGGACGTCGCGGTCGAGGACGACCAGATCGTGGTCATCGGCGCGCTGCCGGAGATCAACGTCGGCTCGACCCCCGAGGAGCGCGAGGGCGCGGCCGCCGGCCGTATCGCCCGCTTCCGGGAGGAGACGCGCGGCCAGCGCATCGGCATCGCCCAGGAGGCCGAGGAGCGCTTCAAGAAGTACGTCACCTGGGGCGCAAGGCTCGGCGGCGTGACCAAGCGCTTCAACCCCGGCGGAGGTGGCGGGCGCGGCGACGACAGGCGCAGCGTGATGATCCGGCGCTGGATGCGCCGCCATCGCGGGCATCGCGAGCACCAGCCGGAGCGGCAGAGCCAGGTCTTCTAGGCCTCCGTCACGGCGGAGTACATCGAGCCCAGCCAGCGGCTCGGGACGGTGCGCAGGAGCCTTGTGTTCTTGAAGCCGGCCTGAGCCGCCATCGTCTCCCAGCGCGCGTAGGTGAAGGGGTAGGGCACCCAAGGGTTGCCGCGGTCGGTTCCATACTCGACCACGATCAGGCGCCCGCCCGGCTTGAGCACCGCGCGCACCGCCTCGAGCACCGGCTGCTTGTCGCGCACGAAGTGGAGCGAGTTCGCCATGACCACGCCGTCCAGGTCGCGCAGGCCGAGCGGCCGGGTGAAGTCGGCGACCCGCGTCTCGACCTGTGAGCCGTCGAGCGCCCGCAGCGCCTGACGGTCCTTGTCCACGGCGACGATGCGCGCCTCGGGCCCGAGGACTGCGGCCAGCGCGCGCGTGAATGCGCCTTCGCCGGCGCCGAGGTCGGCCCACGTGCCGCCGCTGGAGCCCACGCCGTCGCGGATCAGCGCGACGAGCTCGGCGTGATCCACCCCACCGACTAGAAGGGGCCGCGAGCGGGCGCTATTTCCTCCCGCGGCGGAAGATCAGCCGCCAGATGAGAAGAAGGATCACCGCGCCGACGAAGGCGATGACGATCTCGTTCAGGATCGCGGCGCCGAGGTTCAGCGGGATGTGGAGCTGGTTGAAGAGCCAGCCGCCGATGATCGCGCCCAGGATGCCGATGATCAGGTTCCAGAACCAGCCGCGTCCGCGGCCCATGACGACCAGCCCGGCCAGGAAGCCGGCAATGATGCCGACGACGATGTAGATGAGGATGTTTTCTAGCGTCATTCCGCGTTCAAGCCTCCTCCGCGCGTTTACTTGCTATGGCGAGCTATGCCGACTGAGCAGTATCACGAACCGCCGGGCGAGTTGAGCCCCGAAATCCGGACATTTGCGCGCGTCGTCGCGTCGCTTCAGGAGGAGGCCGAGGCGATCGGCTGGTACGAGCAGCGGCTGTCTCTGGAGCGCGACGGCCAGGCGCACGCGATCATGGAGGACGCCCAGGCGGAGGAGTTCAAGCACTTCGCCATGGCGCTGGAGTTCCTGTCCCGGCGGAAACCCAAGTGGAGGGCGGTCCTGCAGGCGGTGCTTTTCCAGAAAGGCGAAATCGTCGAGCGGGGCGAGCAGGGCGAAGAGGCCGAGAAGAAGGCCTAGGGCACTAGATCGCGGCCATCAGCTCGCGGATGGCGCCGATCTCCTCGATCCCGACCAGGTGGCCCATCCCAGGGTAGAAGCGGACCGCAACCTCGGCGCCCATGCGCTTGAGCACCTCCCCCGCCTCGACCACCCGCGGCATGGGTATGTGCGGGTCGATGTCGCTGCAGCCGAGGAAAGCCGGCGTGCCGTCGAACCCGCCCGCGTAGTCGCGCGGCGTGCCCTCGGGGCCGATCAGGCCGCCGCTGAGCCCGATGACCGCCCCGTACCGGCGGGCGTGGCGCGCCGACCACTCGAGCGTCAGGCACGCGCCCTGGGAGAAGCCCAGAACGACGATGCGCTGCGCCGGCACGTGGGTCTCGGCGCGCTCGACGGCGCGGGTGACCGTGTCCAGCGCGGCCGTGAGGTAGGGCTCGTTGCTTTCGAGCGGCGCCGTGAACGGGTTGGGGTACCAGGTGTTGCCGGCGGCCTGTGGCGCGAGGAAGGCCCAGCCCGGCATCGCCACCTCGGCGGCGACGGTCATGATGTCCTCGGCCGTGGCGCCGCGGCCGTGCAGCAGCACCATGGCGGCGCGCGCGGAGCGCACGGGCTCACCAGCCTCGACGACTCGTTGTCCGTGCGCGATCGCCATCGGGACCTAGTATGACCGTGGATTTGAGCGGCTCTTTCGCCTACGCGAACCCGCGCGCCATCGACTGGGGCCCGGGGTCGGTCGCCCACCTCGCGGAGCTGAAGGCATCGCGCGTCGCTGTGGTGACGACGCGCTCGCTCCGTGACAGGTTGTCGCACCTGGGCATCGAGCCGGCCACCGTCGTCCTCGTCGGCCAGCACGCGCCGCAGGCCCAGATCGATGCCGGCGTCGAGGCCGCGCGCGGAGCGGACGCGATCGTCAGCTTCGGCGGCGGCAGCGCGATCGACGCGGCCAAGATCATCTCCGTCCGGCTGGCCGGCGAGGACGGCCGCGCCCTTCCCCACACCGCCGTGCCGACGACGCTGTCGGTCGCCGAGCTCGCGGCGGGCGCGGGCTTCACCAACGAGCACGGTGACAAGGCCGGGATGCGCGACCCGCGCCTGATGCCCGCGCGCGTCATCTACGACGCCGAGCTCACGACCTGGACGCCGATGGAGCTGTGGCTCTCGACCGGCATCCGGGCCCTCGACCACGCCGTCGAGGGCTTCCTCGCCGACGGCGAGCACCCGTTCAACGACGTGATGGCCCTGGAGGGGATCCGCCGCCTCTTCGATTCGCTGCCCCGCGCCAAGGCTGCGCCTTCGGACCTCGACGTCCGGACGGAGAACCAGCTGGCCGCATGGTTCACGTTCACGCTGCCGGGGCCTTCGGCGGGCGGACTGAGCCACACCATGGGCAAGCAGATCGGCGCGCGCCACGGCATCCCGCACGGCGTGACGTCGTGCCTGCTCCTGCCCCACGTCATGCGCTACCTGGCGCCGAAGATGCCTGAACGGTTCGCGCGGCTGCCGTCACCCGACGAGGTCGCGGAGCTGATCGCGTCGCTCGGGCTGCCCCAGCACATCGCCGCGTACGGGATCGGCGAGCCGGAGCTGCGTCGTGCCGCGCAGGAGCTCGCGGGCAAACACTCGGCCGACGACCTCTTCGCGATCTACATATCGGCGTTGTGACTCACGCCGTCTCGCGAGAGATCGTCCTAATGCTCCCCGTGAAGGTCAGCCCCTCGCGCGACCGACGAAGCGACCGCGTGCGAACGCGCCACCGACGCTGAGACATGCTCCGCAAAACGCGCCAAAGAGGCTCGCCAGCACGAAGAACGGCAGGATCGAATAAGCGGGGCGGGAGCCGTTGTACCCGAGGAGCAGGTACACCAACGAGGCGACGAAGCCGAACAGAGCACCCGGCGCCAGCGCGGGGCGCACGGCCCCGGCGGCATAACCGATCAGGAGGCCCGCGGCCGCCCAGGGAGCCAGGGTCAGGATCGCGTTCGTCTTCAGGAACCCGCAGACACCTCCGAGCAGCAGCCCAACCGCCACCGCGATCAAGAGTCGCACCGCGACAGATTGTGACCGCCCTCCCGGCAGGCTGGTCATGCCGACCCGGAAACGTGAAATTTCAGTACTCCGGGGTCGCGGAGACTTGAACTCGTAGATGGCAGCCAACCCAGCCGGCGCGCCCGCCACCGCGCCCAAGAAGAGCCAACCCGAACAGCAGCGTCGGGGAAGGCTCCTGGCCACGGTCTACGCGTCGGTCATCCTGGTGGCGACCGCGGGCTTCGTCGGCCTCGCGATCTTCGTCCGCCAGGAGGACGTGATCACGAAGTTCGACGCGCCGGTCGCGCAGGCGATCCAGAGCGTCAACGCGCCGATCCTGAGCTGGATCCTGCTCCACATGAGCGACCTGGGATGGGCGCCCCTCGACATCATCTGCGTGGTCGGGATCGCTTCCGCGCTGGCCGCGCTGAAGCTGCGCCTCGAGGCTGTGGTCGTCGTGATCTCCACGTTGTTGGCGGGCGAGGTCGGCACGCTGGCCAAGGAGGTCGTGCAGCGCGCGCGGCCGACGTCGAACTTCGTTCATCTGGCCGGCCACCTGGCCGACTTCAGCTTCCCCTCCGGTCACGTGATCTTCGCCACCGTGCTGTTCGGGACGACGTTCGGAATCGTGTGGATCGTGTGGTCGAGCTCGCTCCTGCGTAACGCCGTCCTCGTCTTGCTGGCGGCGCTGGTACTCCTGATGGGGCCGTCGCGCATCTACATGGGCGAGCACTGGCCCACCGACGTGCTCGGCGCCTACTGCCTCGGCGGTCTGTGGCTCGCGGGAACGCTGGAGGCCCTGGTGGCGCTGAGGCCTCGGGTCGGACCCTGGTGGCAGGGCCGGGAGTTTCGTCGCCGGTGGAAGCC
>CBJLKR010000147.1:0-6099 GCA_966423695.1 uncultured bacterium
GATCACCCCGAGCAAGGCCTGGCTGACGTACTTCCACGTCACCGAGGCCGAGGTGTGGGCGCTCGCCGACGAGATCGGCGCCGCGTTGAGCGACCAGCCCGTGACGCGCGAGGAGCTGATAGCGACGGTGGCGGGGGGCCGCTCGCCGCGCGTGCGCGAGGCCCTCAAATCCGGATGGGGAGGGATGCTGAAGCCGGCCGCGCGCAACGGCCGCCTGTGCTTTGGGCCCAATCGCGGTCAGAGCGTGACCTTCGTCAGCCCGCAGAGGTGGCTGGGGCGGTGGCGCACCGTCGATCCCGACGAGGCCGTGGCGGAGATGGCGCGCCGTTACCTGGGCGTTTACGGTCCGGCCACGCAGACGGACTTCGCGCGGTGGTGGGGCGCGTGGCCGGGCGTCGGCAAGGCCGCCTGGTCGGCTCTTGGCGAGGAGGTCGTGCCCGTCAGCGTCGCCGGCGCGCGCATGGAGTTGCTGGCGAGCGACCTTGCCGCGGTCCGCGGCTCAGCCGCGTCGGATTCCGTCCAGCTGCTGCCCCAGTTCGATCCCTACCTGCTCGGTCACGCGCGCCGCGACCATCTCCTCGACCGCGCGCATGCGTCCAAGGTGAGCCGCACGGCGGGTTGGATCTCGGCCGTCGTGCTCGTCGCGGGCGCCGTCGTCGGGACATGGATGCACGCGAACAGTGGCAAGGGCATGCGCCTCACAGTTACGGCGTTCGAGCCCTTGCGCGAGAAGGTCAAGCGCGTCGTCCGCCGGCGTGGGGAGGAGCTTGGCGACGCGCTGGGCGCGAAGAGCGTCGAGGTCCTGTTCGCTTAGCTCGCGCGAGAGATGGTCTTGACGACGCGCAGGTTCGCCTCCCGCTGGCGCAGGCGTCGTGTCCGCCTCCAGCGCTCGATGGAGATCGAGGTCGACCAGGCGATGACAACCGCGACCGCCATCACGACCTGGATTACGGCGACGGTGAAGAACGCGACCTCCAGCCCGTGGCCGCTCAGCCACCCACCCTGAGGAGGCCGGCGCAGGCCGAGGGCAAACAGCCCGGCGGCGAAGCCGAGCGTGGGGCGGACCGCCCACGAGTCGGGAAGAAGGCGCCGGTCCGCGAGCACAAGGCCCGCGATGAACCAGGTCGGACCGCTGTCGAGCTGGAACACGGTGTCCCAGTGCAGAGTGCTGATCGCGAGCAGCGCTCCGGCGAGGAAGCCGAACAGAACGACCAGGCTGACTCGGCGCGCGTACGCGAGCCACGCGATGCCGACGGCGACGGCCAACATCGATGTCGCGAAGACCGGCCCCGGCACGTTGCCGACGTAGAGCCGGACCGCGTCGATCGGTGCGGATGCCGGGCTGAAGAACTGATACCACGTCGCGATCGGATCCGTGAACGGCGCGCCGTTGACGGGGTTCACGTATGCGGACGGGGCGCCACGCGTCGCGAGCGCGACCGCGGCGTAGGCGAGTAGCCCCGCCTGGGCGCGGATCGCCGGCGCGAATCGAGCCCGTAAGACGTCGAGGACGGCGGCGACGGCGGCGATCTCGATCGAAACCGTCAGGTTCGCTCCGGCGCCGACGAGCGCGACGCCGATGACCGCGGCGATCAGCGGGCTGGCGCCCAGGTGCATAGGTTGGCGGCGCCACGCGATGCGCGCGATCACGATCGCGATGACTCCAGCCGCGATCGCGACACCCAGCATCTCGAGCGCGGGCAGCTTGAAGATCAGCAGCCCCGCGACAACCGGCGGCACAAGGGCGATGCCGGTGACGAGATCATCGGGCAACGTCTTCGGTTTGAACGCCGCACGATCGAGCAGGGCGCCGGCTTTCGCCAACGACGAGGACGCCGACAGCACGGGGCGATTCTAGGGAAACGGACCGTGATTCCGCCCCCGCCACCGCATGGGTGATAATCCTCAAGCTCGTGTCGCTTCCTCGCCGACGTCTTGTAGCGACGCTCGCGGCGCTTTGGTCGATGGGGATCGCCGCGCTCACGGGACACGCGGCCACGCTTCCCGATGCGACCTGGGTCGCTCTGCCTTCGCTTCCAGGCCAGGGACGTGCGGCCGTCTTCGCGCTCGCGGTCGATCCGACGAACAGCCAGGACGTCCTCGCGGCGAACTCGCAGGGATCGCTGCTTCGATCAACCGACGGCGGCGCGAGGTGGGGCGTCGTTCATGCCGGCAAGAACGCCGTCAACGCGATCGCGTTCGATCCGAACAGCGCGCGCATCGTGCTGGCCGGCACGCGCGGTAGCGGCGCGCTCGTCAGTCGCGACAGCGGCGCGACGTGGTCCTCGGCCACCGGGCTCGAAACTCGCAACGTCCGTGCCTTCGCGTTCGCGCTCGACAGCATGTACGCGGGCACGGACGGCGGCGTGTATGCCAGCGAGGACGGACAGACGTGGAGGGCGTCCGGCCTGGCCGACCACACCATCAGCGCGCTCGCGGTCGAAGCCATTCATCAACCGGTGCGGTTGATCGCAGGCACAGACGCGCTTGCGGCCGCGGGCGGGCTGCCGCTTTTCGAGAGCATCGACGGTGGGGCGACCTGGAAACAGCTCGCGCCGGCCATCACCGGGACGATGACCGTCCGCCTCACGGCCGGCCCGTTGCCTCCGACGGGCAACGTGCGGCCTCTGCTCGCCGGCACGAACACGGGAGTCTTCCTGTCGGGGGACAACGGCGCGACGTTCAACCCCTTGAGCGGCGGTGACCTGCTGCCCACGACCGACTACACGCAACTGGCCTTCGTCACGAGTCATCACGATCGCTTCTACGCGGCCAGCGACGGCGGCGGTTCCGGCTCCGGCGGCCTGTGGCGCACCGATGACGGAGGGTCGACGTTCAAGTCGCTGCAGCCGCCAGAGGCGTCGGTCACCGCCCTGGCCGTATCCGACGACGAGCAGCCGACGCTCTACGTGGCGACGTTCGACCCCGCGACGCACGTCGCCTCGATGTGGGCGTTCCACGACACGGGCGCCCCGCCCGTCGGACCGGTGCGGAGCCCTGTGCCCGTCGTCAGCGGCGCGCGCCCGGCCCGGCCGGCGGACACTTCGAGCATCTCCCAGCTCCTCGCCTCGCCTCAGCTGCCGTACATAGGCCTGGGTCTGGGCGCGCTGGCCGTCGTGCTGACCGCCATCGTCGCGCACGTGCGCGGCCGTTACAGGTAGCTCGGTAGACTCGCTCGACGTGGCGTCACCGTACGAGCGGCTGCGCGAGCTGGGGATCACCCTCCCGACGCCGCCCCCGCCGGCGGCCTCCTACGTCCAGACGCGAGTGGTCGAGATTGGAGGCGGCCGCGGGTTCCTTTACATCGCCGGCCAGGTCTCGGCCGACGGCGACAAGATGCTGACCGGCCGCGTGCCGACCGAGGTTTCCGTCGAGGAGGCGATCCGCAGGGCGCGCCTGTGCGGCATGCGCGTCCTCGCCCAGATCGACAAGGCGGTCGGTCTCGACAACGTCCAGGCCATGGCGCAGCTGATCGGCTTCGTGCTCTCGAGCGACGACTTCGGCGACCAGCCGAAGGTCATGAACGGCGCGTCCGACCTCCTCGTCGAGGTGCTCGGAGAGGCCGGCCGGCACACGCGGGCTGCGCTCGGGACCAACGCGCTCCCGTTCTCGGTGACCGTCGAGATCGCGGCGGTGGCGGTTGTCCGCACCCGCTGAGGGGTCGTCAGCACCGACTGAGGGGCGGCGCCGACTCCTCGGGAGGCCGGGCGCGCTTCTCATCGGCAGCCTTCTGTACATCGGCGTGATCCTCGGGGTGATGCTGTGGCGCGGCATCTCCATCGAGCCCGAATGGGTGGTGCTGGCGCTGCTCGTGATCGCGATCGCGATGGGCCGCGGCCTCACGTTCATCGCCGACTGGGGCCCCTTCCTGCTCCTCTTCCTCGCCTACGAGGCGATGCGTGGCTTCGCATCGAAGACGGGCTTCGCCGCCAACGACCTGTCAGGCCTGGAGACAGGCATCTTCGGCACGCTACCCACGCTGACGCTGCAGCACGCCTTTTACAACCCGCATGCGGTCGGCCCGCAGGACGTGATCGCCACGTTCTTCTACTTCATGCACTTTCCGCTGCCGATCCTGGTCGGCTTCATCTTCTGGTGGCGCAGCCGGGAGCACTACCGGCGCTACATCGCGGCCCTGCTGGTGATGTGCTTTCTCGCCTTCGTGACGTACCTGTTCTGGCCGAGCGCGCCGCCTTGGTGGCAGTACCAGCGCGACGTGTACAAGATCATCGACCGCACGGTGCACACGCTGTGGGGCAACCAGTACTACGTCTCGGCGATCTACCAGAGCTTCAACCCGAACCGATTCGCCGCGTTTCCGTCCCTGCATGCGTCGTTCCCGGCGCTCGCGGCGGTGTACGCGTGGTCGCGGTACAGGAAGCTCAGCATCGCGCTCATCGGCTGGAGCATCGCCGTCTTGCTTTCGATCGTCTACCTGGGCGAGCACTACGTCGTCGACGCTCTCGCGGGCTACGTCTACGTGGCTGCGTCTGCGCTGCTGGTCGAGGGATTCGTGCGCTGGCGCGCTCGGCGGACCGCCGCTACGCCTGCCACACCTTCCGCATGATCGTGCGCGCGAGCTTGTCGGAGTCGTGGTGCGAGGGCTTGCGCACGCTGACGACGTCGGCGGCGATGAACCGCACCTCGGGGTGCCGCGCCGTGTCCGCGGGACGGAACACGACCGACTCCTGACCGCCGGTCGGCGCGTACATGTTGTTCGAGTTGACGAGCACGAAGTCGAAGAGGTTGGCGCCCACGTGCTCACGGATCACGCGCAGGTAGTCCTGCACGCCGTACCCGTCCGTCTCGCCGGGCTGCGCGGCAAGGTTGCAGATGTAGAGCTTGAGCGCGGGCGATGCCTTGATCGCCTCGACCATGCCCTCCACGAGGAGGTTGGGCAGGATCGAGGTGTAGAGCGATCCCGGGCCGACGATGATCAGCTCGGCGTTGAGGATCGCCTGCGCCGCCTCGGGGTTCACCTGCACCCCGTCGGGCTTCAGGAAGACGTGGCTGATCGGCGAGTTCTGCTTGGGGATCTGCGACTCACCTTCGACGGTGCTGCCGTTGATCGACGCCACCAGGGTCACGTCCTGCAACGTCGACGGCACGATCGTGCCTTTGACCGCGAGCACCTTGCCCGACTCGCGCAGTGCCTGCTCGAAGTTTCCGGTGACGTCCGCCATCGCCATGATGAAGAGGTTCCCGAACGCGTGACCGTCCAGGGAACCTTCCTTGAAGCGATGGTCGAAGAGCTGCTTCATGAGCGGCTCGGCGTCGGCGAGCGCGATGAGGCACTGGCGGAAGTCACCGGGCGGGAGGATGCGGTACTCGTCTCGCAGCCGGCCCGACGAGCCGCCGTCGTCGGCGACGGTGACTATGGCCGAGAGGTTCGAGGTGTAGGTCTTGAGCCCGCGCAGCAGCGAGCTCAGGCCGGTGCCGCCGCCGATGGCGACGATGCGCGGACCGCGGCCGCGCAGGCGGAAGGCGTGGATGACGTCGACGACGCTGCCGCTGCTGGTGCCGGGGAGGAACGGGCCGAGCACCGACTGCGTCAGCTTGATGTAGCTGACGACCAGCAGGCCGACGCCGAAGATGCCGAAGACGATGGCGCGCGCCCAGTAGGGGAGGAACTGGAGGGTGATGTAGTAGAAGCCCGACGGCAGGTGCGCGGTCTGGTAGATCTCCTTCAAGGCGTATGCGACTCCGAGCACGAGCACGAGCTCGGACACCATCAGCAACAGCAGCCAACGCTTGATCTGGAGCCCGGGCGTCAGCCACCGAAGCCACGACGTGGACGAAGCAAGCCTTCTGGCCATCTACCCCGTCTGCTTCAACGAATTCAAAACGTGCAAGGTTACTTTGGTACTACGCTGTCCTGAAGTATGGGGACTTTCCGCTCGACACGTCGCCTCTTCCGCCTCGTGGTTTTCGGCCTTGTCGCGGCCGCCGTCGCGACCGAGCTTTCGAAGCCGGAGACCGAGCGCACATGGCACGGCAAGGTGGGCGGCGTCGTGCCGTACGACTTCCGGCCGCCGACGTGGCAGCGCATCCGCGACGCGTACTGGCACCGGGAGTCCGACGCGCTCTTCAGCGATCGAG
>CBJLKR010000148.1:0-6028 GCA_966423695.1 uncultured bacterium
GGCCCTCGGCGCCCGCCTGGCGGAAGCCCATCGTCTGGGTCAGCAGGTCCGCCGTCGCTTCGGCCTCGGCCACGGTCAGCGAGACCGAGTGGAACCCGCGGATCTGGCGGTCCGGGTCGACCGGCCCCTCCTTCCAGGGCTGCCACCGCTCGTCGGTGGCGTCGCCGACGAGCTCGATGGCGATGCCGTCGGCGTCGCGGAGCACGAGCAGGTCGGTGTCGAACCGCGCCGCCCGGCTGTGCTCGATGCCGAGATTCTTCAGGCGCCCGCTCCAGAAGTCCAGCGACCCGCGCGGCACCTGGAACGAGACGGTCGTGACCTGGCCGCTGCCCGCGCGCTGCTTCGGCCACGTGGGCCAACCGAAGAACGTCATCGCCGTCCCCGGAGAGCCGACGTAGTCGCCGAAGTAGATGTGGTACGTGTCGGGCAGGTCCTGGTTGATGCTCTTCTTCACGAAGCGCAGGCCGAGCACGCCGACGTAGAAGTCGACGCACTTCTGCACGTCCCCGGTGATGCACGTGACGTGATGGATGCCTGGAATCGAGGCCAAGTTCGAACCCATATTAGTCCGCCCCCGGACCATTGTCCGTGGAGGCTTCGCGCTCCGTCCGGGCCCATATCTCGGCCGCCATCGGAGCCTCCATCTCCTCCTGGACGTGCGCGACCAGGCCGATCGCGCGGGCGATCACGGCGAGGCCCCGGGTGATGCGCCACGGCATCCCCATCTCGCTTGCGATGGCGCCGATGGCGCCCGTGGCGTTGACCGGCAGATCGCGCCCGAACTCCTTCGTCGCCTCCCGCGAGATGAGCTCCACGAGCTCGACGTGGCGCCCCCTGAAACCGTTCTGGGTCGCGAGCTCGAAAAGGCGCACGGTGCGTGGGTCCTGCGGCTTGTGGATCGGGTGGCCCAGGCCGGGGATGATCTCCTTGCGCGCGCGGAAGCCGGAGACGATCTCGCGCGCGGTCGCGGCGCGGTCGCCGGTATCCGGCGCCTCCTGCAGCATGCGCGCGGCCTGCTCGATGGAGCCGCCGAAGCGGTCGCCCATGCCGAGGAGACCGGCCGCCACGGCCCCCTGCAGCGCTTCCGGGGCGCCGAAGTAGGTGAGCCGCGCCGCGATGGTGCTTGGCGTCATGCCGTGCTCGACCAGGGTCACGGCCAGGGCGTTGAACATCACCGACTCCGGGGGCGCCGGTAGGCGACCCATGAGCTCGAGGAAGGCGACGTCGCCGAGCGAAACCTTGCCGAGCAGCTCGCCGGTGAGGTCGTGGCCGCGGACGTAGATCCTGTCGGTGGTGCTCCGGCCCAGCTCAGACCTCGATCTGCGCTTCACTTGCGGACGGTGAGCTTCGTCTTGTAGCCGGCCTCTCCGAAATCGGACTCCGGCACGAGGTCGACGCGGGCGCGAAACGTGAGCTTGCGGTGGATCGCGTCCTCTATCTCGGCCGTGAGCGCGGCGTCCGCCCGGTGGCGCTCCGTCACCTCCACCTCGATCGGGATGGGCGGCTCGATCGACATGGCGTCACCCTCGCGCACGACGCGCGCGCGGCCGGTGACGCGCGGCCGGAACTCGCCCACGACGGAGAGGATGGCGGTCGGATAGACGTTGACGCCGCGGACGATGAACATATCGTCGCGGCGGCCGAGGATGCGCATCCGAAAGCTCGTGCGCTCGCATTCGCACGAAGTGCCCTCGATGCGCACGATGTCCCCGCCCAGGAAGCGCACGACGGGCATCGCCTCGCGCGTGAGCGCCGTGTACACGAGCTCGCCGACCGCGCCGGTCTCGATCTCCATCGGCTCCTGCGAGTCGGGGTCGATGAGCTCGACCCACACGTGGCCCGCGCCGCAGAAGTGCATCCCGGACTGGCGGGGGCACTCGCCGAAGAGCGAAGGCGCGACGTCGCCGATGCCCATCACCTCGGTGACCGTCACGCCGAGGGCGCTCTGGATGTGGTCGCGGATAGCGGGGATGCCGCCGCCCGGCTCGCCGCCGGTGACGACATGCGTGAGGCCGCCGAGACGATCGCCCGCCCGGTTGGCGAGGTACTGCCCGAACGAGGCGGTGCACAAGAGGGTGTCCGCGAGGCCGGAACGCAGGCCGAAGAGGACACGGTCGGTGTCGCCCGGCGCGACGGGCACCGAGCGGGCGCCGATGCGCAGCAGGCCGAAATGGGTGTGGCCGGCGACGAAGGGCCCCGCGCCGAACGTCGTGAGCACCGAGCTGTGCTCGTGGATGCCGGTCGCGTAGTAGGTGCGCGTGCCCATGACCGTCCACGACTCCATATCGCCGCGCGTGAGCGCGAGCACGCTCGGCGCGCCGGTGGTGCCGCTCGTCTGGTACACGCGCTTGACCTGGTCGGGTGACACGCACAGGTTCGCGCCGAACGGTGGCGCCTCATCGAGGGCGGCCCGGAGCTCGTCCTTGGTCGTGAAGGGCAGGCTCGTGATGTCCGCGAGGCTCACGAACGAGGCGCCGACGCCGGCGTCGCGCCACTTGCGGGCGTAGAAGGCCGAGCTCTCGCGCAGGCGGCGGAACTGGCGCTCCCAGGCCCCGACCGACACGCGGCGGGTCTCCTCCCACGGCGCGGCCTCGATCTCGCGCTCCCAGATCCAATCGCGTTCGCACGTGTCGTCGCTGAGGCGGTTGGGGGTCGTGCCCATCGGAGTGATTATCGTTGCCGCAGGTGGAGCTCCCGATCCTTCCGACCACCGTGGTCGGCAGCTACCCGCAGCCCGACTGGCTGGTCGACCGCAAGATGCTGGGCAGCCGCCTGCCGCCCCGCACCCGAGCGCTCGAGATCTGGCGCGTGGGCGCCGAGGTGCTGGAGCAGGCGCAGGACGACGCGACGGTCGTCGCCATTCGCGACATGGAGCGCGCCGGCATCGACATCGTCACCGACGGCGAGATCCGGCGCGAGAGCTACTCCAACCGCTTCGCCACGGCGCTCGAAGGCATGGACCTCGAGCATCCGGGCACCGCGCTCGACCGCACCGGCCACCCGAACCCGGTGCCGCGGGTGGTCGGGCCGATCAGGCGCATGCGGCCGGTGGAGAAGCGCGACGTCGAGTTCCTGCGCGCGAACACCGACCGGCCGATCAAGGCCACGCTGCCCGGGCCGTTCACGATGTCGCAGCAGGCTCAGGACGACTTCTACAAGGACGAGGAGGCGCTGGCGATGGCGCTGGCGGCGGCGGTCAACGAGGAGGTTCGCGACCTCTTCGCCGCCGGCGCCGATGTCGTTCAGCTCGACGAGCCGTACCTGCAGGCCCGGGCCGAGAAGGCGGAGCGCTTCGCCATCCGCGCGATCAACCGTGCGCTCGAGGGCATCGACGGGACGACGGCGCTCCACACCTGCTTCGGGTATGCGCACATCGTCCACAACCGGCCGAACGGCTATCCGTTCCTGGAGCCGCTCGCGGACACGAGCGCGAAGCAGATCTCCATGGAGTCGGCGCAGCAGAAGGTCGACCTGGGCGTGCTGCGGGCGCTGGGCGGGAAGCAGCTGATCGTCGGCGTGATCGACCTCGCCGACGATGCGCCGGTCGAGGATGCGGATGTGGTCGCGGAACGCATCCGCGGCGCGCTGAAGGTCGTCGAGGCGGAACGGCTAATCGTCGCGCCGGACTGCGGGATGAAGTACCTGCCGCGCGAGAAGGCGTTCGCGAAACTGCGCGCGCTGGCCGAGGGGGCGTCCAGGGTCAGGGCGACCCTGTAACGCCCCTTCCGGCCGACGAACTACTTGATGTGGTTCGGGCACGGTGGCGTGCCCACGACGTGGTCCGACCCGAACCCTGCGTCCGGCGCGCGGTCGGCGTTGGCGGTGAAGAAGACGCCCGTGCCCTGCGCGGTGATGGACGCGTGCGTGTTGGCCCACGTGCCGGTCAGGTGCGCTCCGTCGGGCGGACTGCCGATCGCGGTCCGCGGCAGGTGGAAGACGAAGGTCCCGTTCGGGCCCGGGTGGAACTCGCCGTTGATCGTCCCGATCGTGTTGAAGCTGCCGTGCCAGGTGCCGTACGAGTAGTTGACGACGGCCGCCGAGCCGCTGCCGTTGGTCGTCGCCTGCACGTACCACCACGTCGAACCGGTCGACGTGCCGTACTGGAACAGCGCGGTCCAGAAACCCGAGACGATGTTGGGATTCGCCGCGGTCGGCGGCGCCTCCAGGTCCTTGAGCTGCATGGTGATGTCGACCGTCGTGCCGCCCGATGTGAGCGGCGTCGATGCGAACGTCACGTTTGTGATGTCGAGGAAGTCGATGTTCTGGCCCTGCCCGCCAGGAAAGTTGTTTGGTGCGTCGCCGCTGAAGTCGGCGACTTGCGGGCCGGGGCAGACGTTGCCCTGCGGGGCAGGTGGCGGTGGCGCCGGCGCCACGCAGTCGTTGACCAGCGCGGCGCCCGTCTTCGCCGACGTGCCGGTGCACTGCCGCGTGTAGTACATGACGGCCGTCCCGGGCGCGGCGTGGTCGTCGGCGTACGCGATGTCGGCGGCGCCGTTCGTCGGGTCGACCGAGACCTGGAAGAAGTCCGCCAGCGTGCGGTCTCGGTTGCCGACCAGGTTGCAGTTGAGGCCGTCGATGCAGATCGGGCCCTTGTGGATCGAGTGGTCGCTGGCCTGCAGCACGCTCCACGTCGCGCCGCCGTTCACGGTCTGCGCCATGTACACGTTCCAGACGTTGTTGGGGTCGTCCTGAGGGTTCGGCTGCGCGCCGGCGCCGCCGCTCGCGCCGTAGAAGACTGCGTCGACCACGCCCGCGGCGCCACCCGAGCCGAGCGAGGCGGCCCAGGGCATGATCGCGGTGTTGACGCCGCTCGGGTTGGCGATCTGGACCGGCGCGGCCGCCGGGTTCCAGCCGGTGCCGGTCGCGTCCGCTTTGGTGAAGATGTGGTTCCCGTCCGACCAGAAGGCGTAGACGCGGCCTGCGGAGTCGACGGTCGTGACGGGAAAGATCCTGTTCAGGCGCGCGCCGGCGGGCCCATGGAATACCTCGTAGCTGCGCCAGGCGATGGTCGGCGTCAGCGCCGGTGGAATCGGGTCGGTCACCGTCCCGACCGCCTCGTAGACGCGGTTGTAGTTGTTCGTGCCCGCGGCGCCCTGGGTCACGTTGTCGGTGCCGCTGTCGGGCGTCTCAAAGATGGAGTACAGCGTCAGCGCGCCCGTCTTAGGGTCGCGGCGCGCGACGATGTTGCCGAGCTCGTTGCCGGCCCCGGCGCCGAGGCCTTGCCACTGCGCCTGCGGCACGTCGGTCGCGTTGATGATCGGCGCGTTCTGCGTGTACGTGAAACCGCCGTCGGTCGAGATGCTCAGCTCGATGTCGTCGACGGTGATGTCGTGGAAGGTCATGTAGACGGTGTTGAAGCCGGCCGAGTTGAGCTTGGGATCGGCCGCCATCCACATCCGGTCGTCACCGACCACCTGCGTCGAGGCCGGATTCGGCGAGATGAAGCTGTTGCCGTCGTCGGTCGACTTGCCGGTCGTGATATTGACCAGGTTGTCGAGGCTGGAGAAGGCGAGGTCGTCGGCCACGGGCGCTGGGAAGCCGGGCAGCACGCCGGTCTCCTTCGGGCCGACCGCCCAGTCGCAGTCACCGCCGCCCGCGTTGTGGTCGGGCGCCCCGATGAACTTGGCCGTCGAGCCGTCGTGACTCACGCGCATGGCGTTGCACTGGAGACTGGTGGGCCCGATGACGAACGATTCCCCGGCGCTGTTCGTGCGGATGCTCGGCTCCGCGGCGCCGGCGCTGCCCGGGAGCAGCAGGTTCGGATTGAACGGCGGCGGCGTGGACGGCTTTGCCGCGCCGACGGGCGCCACCGTGACCGCGAACGCCGTGAGGAGGACGGCAAAGCCGACGAATACTGCCCTTTTCATTCCACGCCCCCCACTACCTGAAGTTGTAGCAACAGACGCCGTCGATCTCGAGCGGCACCGTGTCCGACTGGGCCGAGGCGTTGTCCTCGGCGCCCTCCTGGATCGCGGCCGCCAGCGCGTACGCACCCACCGACTCGAGCAGGCTTTTCGACGTCACGCCG
>CBJLKR010000149.1:0-5989 GCA_966423695.1 uncultured bacterium
CGGCCGCGCTGGGTGATGCGCTCGCCGCCGGCGCGCCCGAACCTCCGCAACCGGCGAAGAGGACGGTGAAGACGAGGACGGCGACGGGCCGGGCCAAGGCAGGAAAGTCTGCCATGGCGCGCCCGTCGCCACGTCACGCAAACCTTGCAATCGCCTGGACCAGGCCGGCCGGAACGCTACTGCGTGACGTCGATCCAGACGAGGCCCGGCGGCAACGGCAGCGGCTGGCCGTTCGCGAGCGTGAAGACGAGCGGCCCGTGGCTGTCGACCGACTTCCACGTGCCCGTGTAGCCCAGGCCCTTGTAGTAGACGCTGATCGCCCCGCTCGAGTCGAGGTCGAAGTCGTGAATGTGGGCGCCGTGCCCGTCGCCGACGTCGAGGAGCTGCTCGCGCGTGTGCAGGACGATCACCATCTCGATCCGCAGCGGCTGCTTGAGGCTGGCGTCGTAGTAGCGATGGTCCTCCTCGGTCTTTTGATACGTCCCGGTCGAGGGGTCGTACGTGTAGGTCGAGTAGTGCTCGTCGACGGTGACAGAGCCGGCGCCGGTGCCCGGGACGCCGGTCATGTCCGGCCGCGCCTTCGGGATCGTGAAGGCGCCGAGGCCGTAAAGGTTCTCGGCCGCGGCCACGCGATCGCCGTTGATCATCAGGTTGTCGGGCGCGTATCGCGCGCTGGTCCGGTACTGGTACCCGATGGTGTCGAAGAACTGCGGCGTCGGGTCGGACGCGGCTCGTGCCCGCGTCGCCTGGGACTCGCCGGACTGGAACAGCAGGCCCCGGTAGTGACGGCCGAGCTTCAGCGAGATGAAGCGGGCCGAGCGCATCGGCCCGACCAGGTTCGGCGCGTTCTCGAAGATCGCGGTCAGGCGAGTGATGCCGCCCTCGGCCAGGTATTCGTAGACGATATCGGCCGCCTGCAGCCCGTTCTGGTCGCGCGCGAACTCGTCGTTGGGGATCTGGATCAGCGCGGGATAGCGCAGCGAGATCGTGTGCTCGTGGTCGTGCCAGTAGATGCCTGTCTTGATCGTGAAGGCGGCGGGCACGAGGTGGCCGGTCTGGTCGCGTCCGCCGGCGGCGATCTGGATCGTGAGCGGCCCTGACGCGAGGCCCGCGGTGGAGAACGTCGCGCTGCGGTCGTCGTCCGCCCACTTGAGCTGGGCCGCCTGGCTCCCGATCGTGGCCTTGATCGTCACCGGCTCCATCGCGTCGTTGAACACGAGTTTGAGCGACGCGCCCGGATCGATCTCCATGCCGTCCTTCAGCGCAGTGCCGTCGCCGAGCGCGATCGCGCTGACGCGCGGGACGATGATCGTCGTGAACTTCCACTGGCCTCCGTTGACGTGATGCCCGTTCAAGTCGAGGATCGGCTGGAGCGAGACCGTGTACGTCGTGAGCTCGCGCAGCGGCTTGGCCGGCGTCCACGCGTACTGCTTGTCGCCGGAAACCGATGTGATCGCTCCGTCCGTCACTGGGTCGATGGAGAACGCCGCCTCGACGACCTTCAATGACACGGAGCGCGAGAACGTGAGCGAGAAGCTGCCGTCGGTAGGCACGTCCCTCGCGCCGTTCTTCACGTTGGTCACGACCGTCGTCGGCAGCGTGTTCTCGTAGGCGAGAAAGGCGCCGACGCCGACCAGGACGACGAGCACGACGATTCCGACGGCTGTCCAACCGCGGCGGCCGAGGCGGCGGCGGCGGCGCTGAGGTCGCCTGAGCGGAGCGGCTTCGAAGGACGTCGGCTGTGTTGGTGGGGGGGACGTGGAGATCGACAACGGGCCGCGGGAATTATGCCATCAAGGCCCTTCGCAGGTAAGGAAATGTGTAGAGGCCGGTCGCGTGCCCGCTCTCGAACGCGATCTGGAGCGCGTACTGCCCGACCAGGGCGACGTCTTTGATGCGCAGCTCGTCCTCGCTCAGCGTCTGCACCTTCGACAACCGCCCCGGCATGCCCGCCTCGCCGCGACATTCCGCGCAAGGACATGCCCAGCGCAGCTGCTCACCCGTGTACGTCGTGCGCTTGCCGTCCTCCCACGTGATCTCCATCACCTGGCGCGCGCGGTCGACGTCGACGTTGGTCGGAAACGGGTCGGGATCTTGCAGGGTTAGTGGACGTTGATGACCGGCAGCTGCCGGTACGACTGGATCGACGTCCGCGCCGCGACCTGCGACGCGATCTCCATGAAGGCCTTCGCCCCCGCGGACCCAGGCCGCGAGATGACGATGGGCACACCCGAGTCCGCGTCCTCGCGGATCGCCTCCTCGAGCGGGATGGCGCCGAGGAACGGGACGCCGAGCCGCCTGGCCGCGGTCTCCGCGCCACCGTGGCTGAAGATCTCGTGCCGGTGGCCGCAGCTCGGGCAGACGTACCAGCTCATGTTCTCGATCAGCCCGAGGGGCGTGACGTTGAGGCGGCGGAACATCTGCAGCGCCTTGACGGCGATGTCGGTGGCCACGTCCTGCGGCGTGCACACGATCGCGACGCCGGTGAGCGGCACGGCCTGCGCCAGCGTCAGCGAGGCGTCGCCGGTGCCCGGCGGCAGGTCGATGACCAGGTAGTCGAGCCGGCCCCAGTCGACCTGGACCATCATCGCCTCGATCGCCTTGCCGACCATCGGTCCGCGGTAGATCGTCGGCTCGCTGCCGGGGTTCAGGTGTCCGAAGGACATCAGCTTCATGCCGTGCGCCTCGACCGGCAGGAGGTGGCCGTTCGCCTGCTGCGGCATCACGCGTGAGCCGGTCATCACGGGCACGGAGGGGCCGTAGATGTCGGCGTCGAGCAGGCCGACGGTCGCGCCGCTGAGGCGCAGCGCCGCCGCGAGGTTGACCGCGACGGTCGACTTGCCCACCCCGCCCTTGCCCGAGGCGACGGCGATCGTCTGCTTGACTCCGGGCAGGATCTCCGACGGCTTGGGGCGCATGAACGCCGGTCGCACGTTGGCCGTCATCCGCACTTCGACCGCGGTCACGCCATCGAGCTCGCGCACGGCGTCCTCCGCCTGCGACTTGAAGCTGTCGCGAACCGGGCATGCCGGCGTCGTGAGCTCGAAGGTGAAGCTGACCCGGCCCTGGGGGGTGACGTCCAGGTCCTTGATCATGCCGAGAGCGACGACGTCGCGGCCCAGGTCCGGGTCCTTGATGGCGGAAAGGGCCGCGAGCACCTGCTGGGAGGTCGGTGTCGACATCAGGTCCCGAATGCTACCGAGGCTGCTAAGTTCAGCGTTGCCGTGAAACAGGTCGTCGCGACCAGCCCGGCGGCCGACCTCCTTGCGTACTACAGGGACGCCGCCTCGGATGTGTATTTCCTGCGCGCGCGCAAGACGCTCGCCGCGGCCGGCGTGGACGCCGTGGTCGCGATGGACTTCTTCTCCAGCAAGCCCGGGCTGCTTTGCGGTGTCGCCGAGGCCGTCCGCCTTCTCGGCGAGGTCCTGCAGGACGGCGACGAGGCGTATGCGGTCGCCGAGGGTACGCCGATCGCAAGCAAGGAGACCGTGCTGCGCGTCCGTGCGCCGTACTCGCGCTTCGGCGTCTACGAGACCGCCGTGCTGGGCATGCTTTCGAGCTGCACGGGTTGGGCGAGCGCGGCCCGCGAGATCGTCGACGCGGCCGGCGGCAAGCGGGTCATCAGCTTCGGCGCGCGACACGTACACCCTCTGATCGGCCCGACGATGGAGTATTCCGCGGTGGTTGGCGGTTGCGCCGGCTGCGCGACGCCTCTAGGTGCGCAGCTGGCCAAGCTGCAGGGTCCGTCGGGCACCATGCCGCACGCGATGATGCTGCTGTTCGGCGATACGGTGAAGGCCGCGCTCGCCTTCGACAAGCACATGGGCGACGACGTGCTGCGCATCGTTCTGGTCGACACGTTCAAGGACGAGGCCGAAGAGTCGATCCGCGTTGCGGAGGCGCTGGGGAAGCGACTTCGGGGTGTCCGCCTGGACACGCCGGGCGAGCGGGGCGGCGTGACGGTCGACCTGGTGAAAGAGGTGCGCGCGAGGCTGGACCTGGCCGGCTTCAACGAGGTGGGCATCTTCGTCTCGGGCGGGCTCGACGCCGATCGCATCCGCCAGTTCGAGGCGGCGAAGTGCCCGATCCACTCCTACGGCGTGGGCATGGCGATCAGCGGAGCTCCGCCGATCGCGTTCACGGCCGAAATCAAGGAGATCGCCGGCAAGCCCATGACCAAGCGCGGGCGCATTCCCGGCGCCGCGCCGAACCCGCGACTCGTGCGAGTGATCTTAAGAGCAAGCAGCTCGGCGAGCTCCAGGCTGCCTGCCGCGCATGCCGCGTCTGCCAGGAGCAGGGCGTCATCGCCGAGGCGAACCCGACCTTCGAAGGCCGGTGGGGCGCGCCGTTCTTTCTCGTCGGCCAGGCGCCGGGACCGGCGGAGCGCGCGACGAGGCGTCCTTTCTCGGGGCGGGCGGGCAAGGAGCTCGACCGCTGGATGGTGCGCGCGGGCTTTCGCAATCCCGCCGAGTTCCGCCGCCTGACCTACATCGCCGCGCTGATGCGCTGCTTTCCCGGGCGCAACAAGAGCGACACCGGCGATCTGCCTCCGCCGCCGCCGGGCATCGCCAACTGCGCGCACTGGCTCGACGCGGAGCTGAAGCTGCTCCGGCCGAAGGCGCTTCTCCTTGTCGGCCAGATGGCGATCTCGCGGTTCCTCGGACCGGCGCCGCTCGAGGAGAGGGTGGGGAGGAGCTTCGGCGCGAGGCCGTTGATGATCCCGCTGCCGCACCCCTCGGGCCAGAGTCGGTGGCTGAACGCGGCGGCCAACCGCGAGCGGCTGGAGGCCGCGCTGGCCCTGGTCGCCGAGCAGCGCGCAAAATTCGCGCCGTGAGATATCTCCTTATCTATTACGGCGGTCGCATGCCGTCGACGCCCGCCGAGCAGGCGCGCGTGATGAAACAGTGGACCTCGTGGTTCGCAAAGCTCGGCCCGGCCATCGTCGATCCGGGCAATCCCTTCTCCGGCTCGGTCAACAAGATCGACGCCGAGGGCGCCGTGGCCAAGGGTCCGGTCGGGCGCCGCGCCACCGGTTACAGCATCATCGAGGCGACGTCGCTCGCCGCGGCGACGAGGCTCGCCAAGACATGTCCGGTGGTGAAGGGCGGCGCGCAGATCGCGGTCTACGAAACCTTCAATTTGATGTAGGCGCTGGAGTGCCGGCCTTCTACGGACGAAGGGAGGGCGATCGCGTCGTCATCGAGGGTGCGGACGCGCGCCACCTCGCGCGCTCGCTGCGGGCGCGGCCCGGCGAGCTGATCGACGTCGTCGACCCCGACGGCTGGATGCTCACGGTCCGGCTCGAGTCGGTCAGCGACACGCGCGTCGAGGGAGCCGTGGCGTCGGAGCGCGAGCACGCGCCCGAACCGCAGCGTCACGTCGTGGTCGCGATCGCCCACCTTCCGTCGACGGCGCTCGAGTTCGCGCTCTCGCGCTGCACCGAGGTGGGCGCGTCCGCCTTCCACATCGTCCAGGCCCACCGCAGCGTGGCCCGGGGCGCGCGCACCGAGCGGTGGCAGACGATCACCCGAGAGGCGGCGATGCTCGCCGGCCGGCTGCGCGTGCCGCTGGTCGCCGGTCCCTCACCGCTCGCCGAGGTCGTCGCCGAGCGGCCGAACCCCGTGATGCTCGTCCATGGAGCCGCGCCCCTGGCGACGGTTTCGCTCGCCCGCGAGGTGACCCTGCTCGTCGGCCCCGAAGGCGGATGGACGGACGCCGAGCTGGCGATGGTCAACGCTCACGCGGGCCTGGGCCCGCGCAACCTTCGGGCTGATACGGCGGCGATCGTCGCCACCGCGATCGCCGTGGGCTCCTAGCGCTTCAGTCCGCGATAGGTGCGGACCTCGCCGCGGATCGCCAGCACGGAGCCGAACGCGAACGCGACGAGCCCGATGCCGATCAGGGCCGCGCCCGAGGTCACCGCCGATGCGGCCAGGCCCACGCCGAGGAAGAACAGGCCCACCGCCAGGACGACGAGCGCGTAGACCTG
>CBJLKR010000150.1:0-5982 GCA_966423695.1 uncultured bacterium
CCCGCCCTGCTCGGCCGTCACGAGGACCGAGCCAGGGTCGCCCATGCGCCCCAGTGCCATGGAAAAGCCGCGCTCGGTGTCCGTGCCGCGCCAGTTCGCCGCCAGGACCTCCAGCTCGGCCAGCTCGCCTTCGCGCAGGTCCTCGGCCCGGCGCACGAGCACCTTGTAGCCCGCGCGCTTGGTGCGGGCCGCCGCCTGGCGGACGCCGCGCATGACGCGGCCGTCCAGTGTGAAGCCGTCGACGTCGACGACCGCTTCGTCGCCGATCTCCAGGACCTCCAGGCCGAAGCGGGCCCAGACCGTCGCGCCCAGCTCGGACACGCCCATCGCCGCCGGGGTCCAGCCGTTGCGGCGGCAGAGCTCCAGGTACTCCTCGATCGCGCCCGGCCACGCCTCGTGGTCGCCGAGGGGGTCGGCAGAGCACAGCGCGACGCCGGCGATCACGCGGTAGGTGACCGCGGCCTTGCCCGTCTTCGAGAACACCGCGAACTTGTCGCGGCGCAACGCGAAGTACCCGAGCGAGTCACGCTCGCCGTGCTCGTCCAGCAGCTTGCGCAGGCGGGCGACCTCGTCGTCGGTCAGCCGCGGGGCCGGCTCGGCCGACCGCAGCAGGAAGTACGCCGACACCAGGACCGCGGTGAGGCCGAACAGCAGGCCGACGGCCGCCGTCATGTCCTCCAGCCACATCTGCCGGAAGACCGCGGGCCCGCTGACGCCGACCAGCGCGAGCGCGGACTCGGTGATCCGGTCCGGGAAGCTCGCCGGCTCCAGCACCGCCCGTGACGCCACGGACAGCAGGATGAGGTTGATCACGAAACCGGCCAGCAGCAGCTGCAGGAACACCCGCACCGCGCGCCAGCGCCCGACCACCGGGTCCGGCTTCGCCACGAAGTACCGGCGGCTCGCGATCAGGCCCACCAGCAGGACCACCGACACCACCCCGGCGCCGAAGACGTGCTTCAGCCCCAGGTGCGACATCGTGAGCAGCACCGTCGCGCCGACCGCCAGCTGCCAGGCCCGCCGCTTGCGGCGCCGCAGGCCCGCGGCCAGCAGCACCAGCAGGACGCCGGTGACCAGCGCCACGGTCGCCGCCGCGACCGTGGCCTCCTGCGGCAGCTCCAGCCATTCGGCGAGGTGCCCGCGCAGGCTGCGGCGCCCGGCCGGCAGCAGGATCGACGCCAGCGTCATCAGCCCGGCCAGACGGGTCACCCACGTGATCAACCCCACGGTGGTGGCACCCGCCACCTTCCAGGTGATCTGCGCGCGTGTTCCCGTCACCACCCGTACAACCCGCCGTGGATGATCATGCTTCCCCCATCTACCCCCCGGCGAGCTCCACGAACGGCGTCAGCGCCGCGGGGTTGGCCAGCGCGTCGCGGCTGACGGCCCGGTCGGGAGCCACACCGGCGAGGATCTTCTTCACCGGTACCTCACACTTCTTACCGTTCAAGGTACGAGGAATCTCGGAAACCACGACGAACCGATCGGGTACATGGCGTGGTGACAGTGCGCTACGGAGTTCCTTCCGCAACGCCGGTTCGACGTCTTCAAGATTGTTCCCCCCGGCCAGGACGACGAAACAGATCAGCTGACCGTCCTCGTTCCCGGCCGCCGAGGTGTCCACGACCAGGGAGTCCGCGATCTCGTCGTAGCCCTCGACGACCCGGTAGAACTCCGCCGTGCCCATCCGGACGCCGCCGCGGTTGAGCGTCGAGTCGCTGCGGCCGTAGATCACCGCCGAGCCGCGGTTGGTGATCCGGATCCAGTCGCCGTGGCGCCACAGCCCCGGGTACATCTCGAAGTACGCCTCACGCAGGCGCGAGCCGTCCGGGTCGTTCCAGAAGAACACCGGCATCGACGGCATCGGCCGGGTGATCACCAGCTCGCCAACCTCCTCGACGACGGCGTTGCCTGCCTCGTCGAACGCGTTGACCGCGGCACCGAGCGCCGGGCAGGACAGCTCCCCCAGCCAGACCGGCACGTCGGGCGCCGACGCGACGAACGCCGCGCACAGGTCGGTCCCGCCGGAGACCGAGCAGATCTGGACGTTCCTCCCGACCTCGTTCACGATCCACCGGAAGCCCTCGACGCTCAGCGGCGCGCCGGTCGAGCCGAGCGCGCGCAACGCCGTCAGGTCGTAGCGCTCGGCGGGCTTGATCCCCGCTTTGAGGCAGCTCTGGATGAACGGCGCCGACGTGCCGAAGTAGGTGACGCGGTGCTGCTCGGCCAGGTGCCAGAGCGCGTTCAGGTCCGGGTACCCCGGGCTGCCGTCGTAGAGCACGATCGTGGTGCCGACCAGCAGGCCGGAGATGAGGAAGTTCCACATCATCCAGCCGGTGGTGCTGAACCAGAAGAACCGGTCACCGGGCCCGAGGTCGGTCTGCAGGGCCAGGGCCTTGAGGTGCTCCAGCGTGATGCCGCCGTGGCCGTGCACGATGCCCTTCGGCAGGCCGGTGGTGCCGGACGAATAGAGCACCCACAGCGGGTGCGCGAACTCGACCGGCTCGAACAGCAGCGGCGCGCCCTTGTGCTTCGCGAGCAGCTCGTCCCAGTCGAGAGCGCCGTCCATCCGGCCTTCGCCGACGTACTCGACCAGCACGGTCGCCGCCAGCGACGGCAGCTTCGCCTGCAGGTCGGCGATCGTCGTCCGGATGTCGAACTGACGGCCGTTGTACGCGTAGGCGTTGACCGCGAAGAGCACCTTGGGCTCGATCTGGACGAACCGGTCCGCGACCGCCCGGACGCCGAAGTCCGGCGAGCACGACGACCAGATCGCCCCGATGCTCGCCGCGGCGAGGAACGCGACCAGCGTCTGCGGGCAGTTCGGCGCCAGCGCGACGACCCGGTCGCCCTTGCCGACGCCCAGTTCGAGGAAGGCCGCCCGGGCCGCGGCGACCTGCGCGCGAAGCTCGCCGTACGTCAGGTGGCTCGCGAAGCCGTCTTCGCGGTGGAAGATCACCGCTGTCTCGTCGTCGCCCTTCGCCGCGCCCGCGACGCCCGGGGTGAGAGCGTGCTCGGCGTAGTTCAACGTCCCGCCGTCGAACCAGACGGCGTCCGGCATCCCGCCCGAGAGCACTTCGCCCGGCTGGTCGTGCCAGCGGACGCCGAGGAAGTCCGCGACCGCGGCCCAGAAGTCCGGGCCGCGCTCGACCGAGAACTCGTGCAGCGTGCGGTAGTCGTCCACCTCGACGCCGCGCTCGGCGCGCAGCCACCGGCGGAAGGCTTCGATCTTGGTGTCGGCAACGTGGCCCGGCTCGGGGCGCCAGAGCACTTCGGGGGCGTCGGCGGTGTGCGTCACGCTCCGAGCCTAATCCCTGCGATCGGGAAGTCACCGTAGTTGGAACCACCATGGAACACGGGGTCGCAGTGGTGACTGCCCATATCTACACAGTGGCGCGCAGCGCCTCGATTGAGGGTGGTGGCGGGGGCATGGATGGATTACCGCAGGTGCGCGTCGAACCAGTTGAGCGTGCGCTGCCAGGCCTCCGCGGCCGCGCCCGGATCGGCGTCGAAGCGGTGGTTCGCGCCCGGGTAGTGGACGACGTTCGTGGCGACCTTCGCCGACGCGGCGGCGTCGCGCAGGCGCTCGACGTCGGCGCCGCCCGCCTCGTCGCCGGCGTCGCCGTACATGCCGAGCCACGGGCTGGTGAGCCGCCCGGCGATCTCGACGAGCGCGGGCAGTTCGGCGGCCTGCTGCCCGCCGACGCTGACGGCGGCGCCGAGCCTCCGGTGCGAGGCGACGACGAGGGCCGCGGTGCCGCCCAGGTCGAAGCCCATCACGCCGAGCAGGTCGCCCTGGACGCCGCGCTCGACGAGCCACGCGAGGGTGAGGTCGGTGGCGTCGAGCAGGTCCTGCTGGGTGAGCTCGTCGTCCTCCAGGTGCGGGGTCACGGTCAGCCAGCCCTCGGTGGCGAGACTGGCGAGCAGCAGTTTGACGCCGTCGGTGACGCCGTCCGCCTCGTGCAGCACGACCAAGCCGCCGCGCAACGCGCCTTCGGGTTCCGAGAAGGTCAGGCGCAGGGTGCGGCCGTCGGTGCGCTGGTAGTCCACGGTGGTGGTCGACGTCATTACGTCACCCAATCACTTCGAGGTGAACGGAAGGAACTCAGTGTCGCAGGTCACTGTGCCGGTTACCGCCTGAAGGCAGTCGCGGGGTGACCGGCGGAAAAGATACGGTGAGCGGATCGTCCCGCCGATTTCCAGGAGCGCCGAAGATGCCGTCCGTGTCCCCGCGTGCCGATCTCGAATCGTTGCCGAAGTACGTCCCCGGCCGGACGATCGAAGGCGCGGTCAAGCTGGCGAGCAACGAGGTGCCCGGCGGCGCGCTGCCGAGCGTCGCGGCGGCGATCGCCGAGGCCGCGGCGGGCATCAACCGCTACCCCGACACCGGTTCCCAGGCCCTGCGCGAGCGGCTGGCGCGCGAGCTGGACGTGCCGGTCGAGCGCGTCGCGATCGGGTGCGGGTCGGTCTCGCTGTGCCAGCAGACGGTCCAGGCGGTGTGCGCGCCCGGTGACGAGGTGATCTTCGGCTGGCGCTCCTTCGAGGCCTACCCGATCGTCACGCAGGTCGCGAACGCCGTGTCGGTGAAGGTGCCGATCACCGAGGGCCAGGAGCTGGACCTCGACGCGATGCTCGCGGCGATCACCGACCGGACGCGCGTGTTCTTCGTCTGCAACCCGAACAACCCCACCGGCACGGCGGTGCGCCGCGCGGCGCTGGAGCGGTTCATGGCGGCCGTGCCCGAGCACGTGCTGATCGTGCTGGACGAGGCCTACAAGGAGTTCGTCACCGACCCCGAGGTGCCCGACGGCGTCGAGTACACGCGCACGCGGTCGAACGTCATGGTGCTTCGCACGTTCTCGAAGGCGTACGGCCTCGCGGGTCTTCGCGTCGGTTACGCCGTCGCGCCCGAGCCGATCGCGGACGCGCTTCGCCAGGTGTACGTCGCCTTCTCGGTGAACATGCTGGCCCAGGTGGCCGCGCTGGCGTCGCTGGACGCGGCCGACGAGCTGCTGGCCCGCTGCCGGGACATCGTCGCCGAGCGCGGACGGGTACGGGACGCGCTGCTCGCGGCCGGCTACCGGGTCCCCGAGACGCAGGCGAACTTCGTCTGGCTGCCGCTGGGTGAGCAGGCGCTGCCGTTCGCCGAGCACGCGCTGGACCGCAAGGTCGTGGTGCGGCCGTTCGCCGGCGACGGCGTGCGCGTCACCATCGGGACCCGCGAGGAGAACGACCTGTTCCTGGCCGCGGCGAGGGACTTCAGCCGGTAGCTTGCCGCGGTGGCAAGGCGGCGTCCGATGGGTTGATCTTGCCGTGGCGCTGAGCCGTTTCGTGGGTGGAACGGCTTAGCTTCCCCGCATGAGCGAGCGAGACCGCGATTCGTCGGCGACCGGCCGGGAGATCGGCGACGAACTCAAGCGTTTTCGCGTCGGCGCCGGGCTGCTGGCGTCCGATCTCGCGGACATGCTCGGCTGCTCGGCCAGCAAGATCTCGCGGATGGAGAGCGGGGTTCGCGGTTACTCCGAGCTGGACGTGACGATGTTTCTCGCGACCTGCCGTGCCTCGCGCGAGGATGTGGTGCGGGTGCTGGATCTGGTGCGTGAGCAGGCCGACGGCTACCGGATCCGGCCGCACCGCGAGCAGCTGCCGGACGAGCTGCGGTCGTTGATCGTGACCGAGACCCAGGCGACCGAGATCATCGAGTTCGAACCGCAGATCATTCCGGGCATCCTGCAGATCGAGGACTACGCGCGTGCGGTCTTCGGCTGGTTCGGCTTACACGACGAGACCGGCATCGACCTTCGGGTCAAAGCTCGGCTGAGCAGGCAGAAGTTGCTGAGGCGGCGAGATCCTCCGCGGTTCACGTTCTATCTCCAGGAGGCCGCACTCCGCGCAAAGGTCGCCAATGCTCAGGTCATGCACGAGCAGGTCCTCCACCTCCCGATGCGCCTGGAGCAGCCGGAACATCCGGTCCATGTCGAG
>CBJLKR010000151.1:0-5949 GCA_966423695.1 uncultured bacterium
CGCCAACCTCGTCCAGCACCAGCTCGAGCACCCGGAGTCGTTCCTTTTGCCACATGTGTGGGCCCTCTCCGGTGTCGACATTGATGGCCAGCGCTTTAGGTCTTGCGCTTGCGACGTGGCGGATGTACCTGCGCAGCCCCGCCTCGTCGATCTCGGCGTCCGGCGTCATGGGCAGGACCGTCGCGGGGATCAGACCCTCAAGGTCGAGCTTCATCTGAACCTCCTCCCTCCCGCCTCCTCATGGGTCCTGGACAAACTGGATGAGACGCCTTCGGCGCGCCCGGGATCGACGTATCGCCTTGGCATCCTCAAAAACGCGTCTTCGAAATGGGATCGCTAGTGGTCAATCGAGGGAACGGCCCAGCTGAGCTTGTGGACCTTGGGCCACGTCAGTCGACGGCCCCCGGCACAGGCTTGGGAGCCGTGGATTGACATCCCGAGATGGGCACGACCATAGTATGGCCCATGGTCGAGGAAATCCATTTCCTTTTCACCGCCAGCCCACCTGCGTGAGTCCAGGACCCATCCTGACTCCACCGACCCGATGACCGTCCGCGCCCTCGATCATTTCGGCCGTGTCGGCTTCGTGGTCGGCTACGCAGGAATCGCCGGCGCCATCCGGCCGACGCACGAGATCACCTGCGAGGAACGGCGGGGCTGCTTGATCAACGACCCGGCGATGCCGGGCCCGGGATCACCGGCGAAGACATGAACGTCTCCGCCGGCGTGGTCACGTACTGAGCAGCGTCGTGGCCCGAGCGCAGCGACCGCGGCGTCCTTCAACAACCGGCCGCAAGCTTCCCATCTTGTCGGACGTGGCCCAGCAGGCCGCGGTTTCACTGACCACGGCATCGCGCGCGCTCGACCCCGAAAACGACCACCCGGTCAGCGACCGGACTCGGGCCCGTGTCGTGGCTGCAGCGACCGCCCTGTCCTATCGGCCCAACCCGATGGCGCGCGCCCTGAGGACGAGGCGCGTCCCGACGATCGCCATCGTCGTCCACGACGTAACCGACCCCTACTTCGCCGAGATCGTGCGAGGGGCGACCGCCGCCGCGTCGTCGCGCGGCTTTCTGACCGTTGTCTGCAGCAGCGACCGCGATCCGATCACTGAGCTGCGCTATGTCGAGATGCTCAGTCTCAGCCGGGTGTCCGGCGTGATCTTTGCCGGCGGCGGGCTGGATGAGGCGCACTACCGCCGCCGGATGGGCGGCTATGCGCGCAGCATCGCGCACTATGGCGGCGCGATCGTCGCTCTCGCACCACGCTCCGAGCGATGGCCGGCCGAAGTGCCCGACAACCGCGCCGGCGCTCGCCTGGTCACGCAACACCTGCTTGATCTTGGTCATGTCCGGATCGCCATGATCAGCGGGCCCGCGACCCTTCGTACCAGCCATGAGCGCGAGCTAGGTTATTCCGAGGTCATGAAGGCGGCCGGCGCTGAGCCGCAAGTGGTTCGAGCCGATTTCACGACCGCCGGAGGCGCTGGAGCGATGGTCCGGCTGCTCGACGGCGGCTCCCCCACCTCGGTGTTCGTGGCCAGCGACACAATGGCGCTGGGCGCTCTCGCGGAGCTCCGCCGTCGGGGTCTTGGAGTCCCCGAGGACGTATCGGTCGCCGGCTTCGACGATATTCCCGGTCTCGAGTTCGTGCATCCGAGGCTGACCACCGTCCACGTCCCGATGGCCGAGCTTGGTGCCGCATGAGTTCAGCGATTGATGCGCCAGCTGGACGGTGACGACACGAGCACGAGCGCGCACCTGCATGGCGTGCAGCTGATGGTGAGAGAAAGCACCGGCAGGCCGCGCGGCATGAAAGCCTCGGGCTAGGAGAGCGATATGGCATATGACAGAAAGCAGGGCCGGCACGAGCTCGCCCAGTCGAGCCGCGCCGACTACCGCCTCGAGGTCGGGCGGGCAGAGGTGCCTGTGGGTGCACCGCGAGGCTTTGTCGTCCTCGACCCGGCACGAGCCGCGACGCTCAGGGTCTGGACCTCCACCCTGATCCCCGCGGCCGGCCGGAGGCCTGACGCCGGAAGCGTTGGCGCGGCGGAGTATATCGACGCGACGGTGCACCTGGTTCCTTCGATCCGGCCGGCTCTCCTTCACGCCATCGACGAGGTCGAAAGGCTTGCACATGCAGCCGCCGGGCGACCGTTCAGCGAATGCGGCACCAAGGAGCGCGAGGCCGTGCTCCGGCAATTTCAGGTTCTGGACGCAGATGCGTTCGGTATGGTCAGTGACTTCACTTACGAGGCTTACTACGGCCACCCGACCGTGCTCGCGGCAATCGAGGCCGAAACGGGTTGGCAAGGGAGCGCGCCGATGACAGGCAGCGCCATGACGGCCTTCGACGCCTCGGAGCTCGATCGGGTGCGCAAGCTTCCACCTCACTACCGCGCCGTGCAGCGAAGCCACGAGGTCAAGGGATGAGCCGTCAGCCCGATGCCGACGTGCTCGTCATCGGTTCGGGCGCTGCAGGTGCTGCCATATGCAACCGTCTCTCGGGTCGGGGCGCCAGGGTTGTGTGCCTCGAGCAGGGCGACTGGGTCGATCGCGCGCGCCTGCCGAAGCTGCATGCGGACTGGGAGGTGCGCGGCAGGCGGTTCTGGGCCGCCAACCCGAACGTGCGGCGATGGCCCGCCGATTACCCCGTGAGCAGCGAGGGAGAGGATCCGATCGACGTCTACATGTACAACGCGGTCGGCGGGAGCCAGATCGGCTTCGCCGGCAACTACTGGCGAATGGCGCCCTCGGACTTCAAGGTGCGCACGCTCGACGGCGTCGGGGCGGATTGGCCCCTCGACTACGAGGAGCTGGCGCCGTACTACACGCTCAACGAGGCCGAGGTCGGCGTCGCGGGCCTGGCAGGTGATCCTTGCGGCCCGCCCAGGGAACCTCTTCCCAATCCGCCCGCGCCCATCGGCAAGCCGGGCCGATTGCTCGTGAACGCGTACGAGAAGCTCGGCTGGTACTGGTGGCCGACCGAGCAGGCGATCACGACCAGGGCCTACCGTGGGCGACCGGCTTGCGACAACCGCGGCTGGTGCACATTCGGCTGTCCGCAGAAGGCACTCTCGACCGCCGACCTGACGTACTGGCCTGGAGCGCTCGCCAACGGCGTCGAGCTGCACACGCAGGCTTGCGTTCGGGAGATAGTGCTCGGACCCAGCTGCCGCGCTGCCGGCGCCAGCTACTACGACAGGGATGGAGTGATCCAGGAGGCTCGGGCCGCGGTCACGGTCATCGCCTGCGGCGGGCTGGGCACTCCACGCCTGCTCCTCATGTCGACCTCGCCCGCCCATCCCGACGGTCTTGCCAACTCGAGCGGGCTGGTGGGCAAGAACCTGATGGTCCACGTGCAGAGCTTCGCGACAGGGCTGTTCGAAGAGCCAGTCGAGGGGTGGAACGGCACGTGGGGCGGGACCGTCTCGACCCGCCAGTTCTACGAGACCGATCCCGCGCGGGACTACGTGCGCGGCTTCATCATGAGCGGCTGCCGCGGCTGGTCGCCGCTCAACCTGGCACTGCAGATCGCGCCGTGGGGCTCGGACCATCACCGGGCGTTCGACGAGCGCATCAACCACGAGATCTCGCTCTACCTGTGTGGTGAGGACCTCCCTGAGGAGTCCAACCGCGTCGAGCTCGACTGGGCGCACCTGGATGGCTTCGGCATGCCCGGGGTCGTCACCCACCACGAGCTCAACCAGAACAGCCGCCGGCTGGGACGGGACATGATCGCCCACGCTCACCAGGTGCTCGATGCCGCAGGGGCCAAGAGCGTGCGCGACTTCGGGCTGGCGCCGATCTGGGGCTGGCACCTGCTGGGGACCGCGAGGATGGGAGAAGATCCGCGGATCTCCGTGACCGACCGCTTCAACCGCGCTCACGACGTGCCAAACCTGTACATCGCTGACGGCAGCAGCATGCCGACCAGCGCGGGCGTGAACCCCAGCTCCACCATCCAGGCGCTCGCCCTCAGATGTGCCGACCACATCTGGGAGAGCCGCCGCGACTACGCCAGCGGCCGCTCCGCGCAGATCCGGTAGGAATCCGCCCAGGGCCGAACGCGCTCGAATGAGGCGCTGGCGGCGAGCACATCGACGTCGGCTTCGCGACGGCCGACGATGTGCATCCCGACCGGCAGCCCGCCGGCGAGCCCTGCGGGGATCGACGCAGACGGGTGGCCGGAGAAGTTGGTCAAGTACGTGAGGCACCAGCCGATCAGCGGATCGACCTCCTCCCCATTGATCTGCTTGGGACCTAGCGTGTTGCCGTCGGTGGCGTTCTTGACCGGCAGGCACGCGAGCGTTGGCGAGACGAGCAGGTCGTATCGCTGGAGCACAGACTCGATGGCGTCATAGACCTCAGTGCGCATCACCATGTCGTTCCAAACGTCCATCGCCGACAGGCCGTAACCGATCTGGATCCAGTGCCGGTACTCCGGGGGAAGGTCGTCGGGATGATCTTTCATCAGATCGATCCCCCCGGCCTTGAGACCTTCGAGTCCGGAGATGTTCAACGGCATGATCATCCGGTTCCAAAGGTCGCTCAACTCTTTCTGCGAGCGCTTGATGCCGACCTTGACCGTCTCCACGGTGGCGCCCGCATCGACAAAGCCGCGGACAGCCTCGCCGACGACGTCGGCGACCGCCGACTCGATGGGAAAGACGTCCATGTCGGGGCTGTAGGCGACCTTGCGGCCTTTCAACGATTGCGAAAGGGCCGCGCCGAAGTCCGGTGTGCTGGTCAGCGAGAACGGATCCCGCGGGTCGGGCCCGGCCAGGATCTGCAGGCCGATGGCAGCATCCTGGACGGTTCGGGTCAGCGTGCCCTCGAACACGTAGGGGTTGAGGCTGGCGAACGCATTCGGCCGGCCCGTGTAGGCGACGCGGCCGTAAGAGGCGCGGTACCCATACACGTTGCACCACGCGGCGGGAATCCGGATCGAGCCGCCCGCATCGGTGCCCTCCGCGATCGGCACGAGGCCGTCCGCGACCGCGGCGGCGCTCCCGCCTGAAGAACCGCCTGGGTTGCGGCTCAGGTCAAATGGGTTGTGCGTCGGACCAAAAAGGTAGTTGTCGGCGATTCCGCGCAAGCCCATGATCGGTGAGTTGGTCTTGCCGACGATGATCGCCCCGGCGCGTTCCATCCGCTCCGCGAACGGGCAGTAGGCGTCGATGACTTGGTTGCGAAGCGCTCGGATTCCACCGAACGTGGACGGCCAGCCCGGTTTGAAGTCGAAAAGATCCTTCATGGCGGTGGGCACGCCGTGCAGCGGGCCGAGCGTGGCGCCGGAAGTGACAGCGGCCTCGGCGGCGCGTGCCCTGTCCATGGCCTGTTCGAAGTCGGTGAAAACGAATGCATTCAGGCTGGGGTTGCGCTTCTCGATGCGCTCGATCGTCGAGGTCATCAGCTCGACCGGTGAAAGCTCGCGCCGTCGGATACGACCCGCCAGCTCCGCCGCCGAGGCGTAGGACGTCTGGTCGCGGTCGATCATCCCGGTCATTGTGACGGAACCCGATCATCCATATAAGGACGCGCACGCGCGAGGGCTCAACGCACCGCCGCCAGGGCGTCGGCCACCAACGGCGCCACGACACCCGGCCCCTCAGCCAGGATCCGCGGGGCCGGAAACAACGACGAGCCCATCGCCACCGCGGCGGCCCCGGCAGCCATGTAGGTGCCGGCGTTGGCGGGGGTGATGCCGCCCGTCGGGACCAGTCGGGCGGCCGGGAACGGCTGCAGCAGCGAGGCCATGTAGCCAGGGCCCAGCGGCTCGGCGGGAAAGAGCTTCAACAGCTGAACGCCGAGGCGCAGCGCGGCGTCGACCTCCGAGGCTGTGAACACACCGGGGATCATTGGTAGCCCGCGCCGGCCGGCAGCCTCCACAAGATCCGGATTGAGCCCCGGCGCAACGAAGAACTCGGCGCCGGCGTCGGCAGCGTCC
>CBJLKR010000152.1:0-5913 GCA_966423695.1 uncultured bacterium
CGGCCGCGACGCCGTGCGCTACTTCTACCTGCTGCGTTCGCCGGACACGACGATCGAGTTCGACCTCGAGCTTGCGGTCACGCAGGGAAACGAGAACCCCGTGTACTACGCGCAGTACGCGCACGCGCGCCTGTCGAACGTCGAAACGGCCGCACGCGAGCGGCACGCGCAGCTGCCCGAGCACGCCGACGTCGACCTTCTGCGTGAGCCGTGGGAGCTCGACGTGGCGCGGCAGCTCGCGTTCTGGCCCGAGGTCGTCGAAGACGCCACCAGGCTGCTCGAGCCCCACCGCATTCCTTATTACGTGCACGACCTGGCGACCGCGGTCCATCGCTTCTACCACGCGGGCAACGCCGGCAGCGAGCATCGCGTCGTCGTCGACGACCCGGCTTTGACCAGGGCCCGGCTCGAGCTGTGTCGCGCGGCGCGTCACACTTTGAAGACCGCCCTGGAGCTCATGGGCGTGAGCGCGCCCGAGCGCATGTAAAGGAAGGAGTTCAGCACTTGGATGTCACCTGGTTAGGACACGGCTGCTTCCGGCTGCGCGGGCGCAGCGCGGCGGTGGTCACCGACCCGTACCCGCCGGCGGTCGGCCTCAAGCTGTCGCGCATGGACGCCGAGGTCGTGACCGTCAGCCACGACCACGAGAACCACAGCTACATGCAGGTGATCCGCGAAGGCGCGTACGAGATCCGCGGGCCCGGCGAGTACGAGGTCGCGGGCGTGAGCGTCATCGGCATCCCGACCTTCCACGACGCCGACAAGGGCGCCAAGCACGGGCGCAACACCGTGTACCTGATCGAGATCGACGACGTGCGTGTGTGCCACCTCGGCGACCTGGGCCACAAGCTCGACGACACCGAGGCCGAGGCCGTGACGTCGGCGGACGTCCTCCTGGTCCCGGTCGGCGGCGAGCCGGCCATGAACGGCGCCCAGGCGGCGGAGGTCGTGCGCCAGCTCGAGCCGCGCTACGTCGTCCCGATGCACTACGCGATCCCCGGGCTGAAGCTGAAGCTCGAGCCCCTCGACCGGTTCCTGAAGGAGATGGGCGTGACCAGCTCCGAGCCGCAGCCCAAGCTGGCGGTCCAGAGATCCTCGGTCACCGAGTACGAGACGAAGGTGATCGTCCTGGAGGCGAAAGCGGAGGTAAGGGTTTAGCCGCGCGCGCTCTCCGGTAAAATTTGAAAAACCGCCAGGGAGGTCGTCTATGTCGAAGTACGTTTTCGTGACCGGCGGTGTCGTCTCCTCGCTCGGCAAGGGGATCACTGCGGCGTCGATCGGGAACATCCTGAAGGCCCGCCACCTCAACGTCTCCCTGCAGAAGCTCGACCCCTACCTCAACGTGGATCCCGGGACGATGAGCCCGTACCAGCACGGCGAGGTGTTCGTCACCGACGACGGAGCGGAGACGGACCTCGACCTCGGCCATTACGAGCGCTTCGTGGACGAGAACCTGACCGTCGCCTCGAACGTGACGACGGGCAAGATCTACCAGGACGTCATCGCCCGCGAGCGGCGTGGTGACTACCTCGGCGCCACCGTGCAGGTCATCCCGCACGTCACGAACGTCATCAAGGAGAAGATCCTCAACGCCTCCAAGGATCCCAAGGCCGACGTCGTCGTCGTCGAGGTGGGGGGCACCGTGGGCGACATCGAGAGCCTTCCGTTCCTCGAGGCGATCCGGCAGATGAAGAACGACCTCGGCCGGCAGAACGTCTTCTACGTCCATTGCTCGCTCGTCCCGGTCGTCCGCGGCCAGGAGATGAAGACCAAGCCCACGCAGCACTCGGTGCAGGCGCTGCGCGCCATCGGCATCCAGCCCGACGCGATCATCTGCCGTTCCGAGCTGCCGATCGACAACGACCTCAAGGAGAAGATCGCCCTCTTCACCGACGTGCCGCGCGAGGCGGTCGTCAGCGTGCCGGACGTGAAGTCGATCTACGAGGTGCCGCTCATGCTCGAGGCGGCCGGGCTCGGCAAGGTCATGGCCCGGCACTTCGAGCTCGACGACGCCGTACACGCACCGGACCTCGGACCGTGGACGGAGCTCGTCGACCGGATCAAGCACCCGCGGGCGAGCCTGCCCATCGCGATCGTCGGCAAGTACATCCAGCTGCCTGACGCGTACCTGAGCGTCATCGAGTCGCTGAAGCACGCCGGCATCTATCACGACCTCGGGATCGACATCCGGTGGGTGTCGTCCGAGAAGCTCGACGCAGGCGATACCTCGCCGCTGATGGGGGTGGCGGGAATCGTCGTCCCGGGTGGGTTCGGATATCGCGGCATCGAAGGCAAGGTCCAGGCGTCGCGCTACGCCCGCCACAACCGCATCCCGTACCTCGGCCTGTGCCTCGGCATGCAGTGCGCCGTGATCGATTTCGCCCGGGAGAAGCTCGACGCGCCCGACGCCAACTCGACCGAGTTCGCGGCGTTCACGTCGACGCCGGTCATCGACCTGATGCCCGAGCAGCGCAACCTCGACCAGATGGGCGGCTCGATGCGCCTGGGCCTTTACCCATGCAAGCTCGTGCCGGGAACGCTGGCGCACAAGGCGTACAGCGAGGAGGTCGTGTACGAGCGGCACCGTCACCGGTTCGAGTTCAACAACGAGTACCGCGAGGTGATGGGCGACGCGGGGATGATCTTCAGCGGCCTGTCGCCGAACGGCCGGCTGGTCGAGATCATCGAGCTCGCGGATCACCCCTGGTTCGTGGCGAGCCAGTTCCACCCCGAGTTCCGCTCCAGGCCGAGCCGCCCGCACCCGCTGTTCCGCGACTTCGTGCGCGCCGCGTTCCTCCAGAGCGGAGACCAGATGGAGCTCCGGCCCGCCGAGCTGCTCGAGGAACCGCAGAGCAGCTAGGCCGTGGAACACAGGCGCGGGACTGCGTACGGCCCCTCCGGGCCTTCGGCCGATCTGCCGCTGCGCCGGGAGGAGCTGGCGCTCGACCTGGTGCATGTCACGGAGGCGGCGGCGCTCGCGTCGGCCGGGTTCCTGGGCAAAGGCGACGCCGAGGCGGTCAGCGAGGCCGCCGGCGAAGCGATGCGCATGGCGCTGGCGCGCTCCGCCATCGCTGCGACCGTCGTGCTCAGCCCGCGACCGCAGCCGCACCTGCCGCACGGGGCGACGATCGGTGGCGGGGGCCCGGCGGTCGATGTCGGCGTGTACCCGGTCGAGGGCGCGAGCCAGGTCGCCCGCGGCCACATCAACGCCCTGTCGGTCGTGGTGGCGGTCGAGCCCGGCGGCTTCGCGACCCTGCCGGCCGTCGCGCAGATCGAGAAGTTCGTCGCCGGCCCTCGCGCGCGCGGGGCCATCGACCTCGACGACCCGGTCGCCGACAACCTCCGCCGGATCGCGTTCGCCAACGACGTGCGCGTCCAGGACCTCACCGTCGCGATCCTCGAGCGCCCGCGTCACCAGGAGCTGATCGCCGACGTCGCGGCGGCGGGCGCCCGCATCCGCACGCTCGAGGAAGGTGATTTCGCCAGCGCCGTCTTCGCAGCGATGTCGGGCACCGGCATCGACGCCGCCATCGGGATCGGCGATCTGCACGCGACCCTGATGGCGGCGTGCGCGGTGCGCTGCCTGGGCGGCGAGTTCGTGGCCCGGCTGATGCCGCGGAACGACGAGGAGCGCGCGCTCACCGGAGAGGGCGCCACCCACGTCTACACGCTGTCCGACCTGGTGGCGGCGACCGAGATCGCGGTCGCGATCACAGGAGTCACGGGCGGCCCGCTGGTCGCCGGCGTCTCGTTCGGAAGCGGCTACGCGGAGACGAGCTCCCTCGTGCTCTCGAGCCGTCACGGAACCGTCAGGCACCTGACGACCCGGCACCACCTCGGCTGAGGGCCGGATTAGCCGTACCTCGGCACGGGTATCAATAGAGGCATCCCTTGAGCCAGCAGGACCCTTACCAGCCTCCATCCAGCGGCCAGTACATCCCGCCACCCCCGCAGTACCAGGGCGGGGCCGATATACCGCCGCAGTCGCCGTACCACTACTCCGGTCAGCCCCGGCGTTCGAGCCAGGGCGTGCTCGGATGGCTTGGCTCGGCCCTTCTGGCCGGCTGGGCGGTGGTGAAGTACGGCCTCGTCTTCCTGTTCAAGATCCCGGCCCTGGCGACGCTCTTCTCGGCCCTCATCAGCTTCGGCGCCTACTCGCTGCTGTACGGAGGGTGGTTTGCCGTCGCCCTGGTGGCGATGATCTTCGTCCACGAGATGGGGCACGTCCTGGAGATCCGGCGGCAGGGCATGCGCGCCACCGCGCCGATATTCATCCCATTCCTGGGCGCGGCCATCTTCCAGCGCCAGCACCCGACGACCGCGCTCAAGCAGGCACAGATCGGCATCGCCGGCCCCATCGCGGGCACCGTCGGCGCGACCGTCGCCTGGGTGCTCTTCACCTCCACCCAGAACCCTGTGTTCCTGCTGGCCGCCGCGATCGGCTTCTTCCTCAACCTCTTCAACCTGATCCCGGTGTGGCAGCTGGACGGCGCCTGGGTGCTTGCCCCCGTCTCGCCGTGGTTCCAGGTCGTGGGCCTGGGAATGATCGCGCTGAGCGTCCTGGTCTTCCACTTCGCGAGCTTCCTGCTGATCGTGATCGCGCTGCTCGGAATCCAGACGATGATGGCCGGCTTCCGCAACGCCAACAACCCGTACTACACGTCGGTGCCGATGAGCGCGCGTTGGGTGCTCGGCGCCGCCTGGCTCGGCCTTGTCCTCTACCTCGGCGTGATGAGCCTGCAGGCCGAGAGTTTGTTCATCTCGCTGGCTCGGTAAACTACCCCGCGGAGAAGCCCATGAAAGCCCAGATCCATCCCACCTTCTACGAAGATGCGCTCGTCACGTGCGCGTGCGGCAACACGTTCACGACCGGCTCCACGCGCAAGGAGCTGAAAACCGAGATCTGCTCGGTCTGTCATCCCTTCTTCACGGGCACGCAGAGGATCGTGGACACCGGCGGGCAGGTCGAGCGGTTCCGCAAGCGGGCTGAGCGGGCTGTCAAAGCCCGGGCCTAGATGCCGTTCCCGGAGGTGACCGCTCCGGAGGCCGAGGCAAAACCCAAGGCCGCACCGTTTTTCTACGGCGGCCAGGCCGTCATCGAGGGCGTGATGATGCGCGGCAAGAAGCACTACGCCGTCGCCGTCCGCCTCCCGACCACGCGCGAGATCGTCGTCGACCGCGGCGAGCTGAAGGCTCCGATCTACACCAACCCCGTCTGGAAGCTGCCGTTCGTCCGGGGCCTTGCCCTCATCGGCGAGCAGCTGCACCTGGGCATGAAATCGCTCATCTGGTCGGCGAACATGAACGCCGGCTCCAACAACGTCAAGATCGGCAAGCGCGAGATCACCGGCTCGGTCGCGGTCGCCGCTGTCTTCGCGCTCGCGATCTTCATAGGCCTTCCTCTCGTGCTGGCGAGCATCGCGGTCCACCGCAGCGGCAGCTTCGCGTTCGTGCTGGTCGAGGGGCTGATCCGTGTCGGCCTCGTCCTCGGCTACCTCGCCGCGATCTCGCTCTTGCCCGACGTCCGCCGCGTCTTCCAGTACCACGGCGCCGAGCACAAGACCATCAACGCCTTCGAGTCGGGCTGGGCGCTCGACGTCCCGTCGGTGCGCCGCGCGAGCACGCTGCACCCTAGGTGCGGCACCGGTTTCCTCCTCGTCGTGCTGGTCGTGAGCGTGATCGTCTTCAGCATCGTCGCGATCTTCCATCCGAACGTTTTCTGGCTCGTCGCGAGCCGCATCCTAGCCATCCCGATCATCGCGGGCTCGGGGTTCGAGCTGATCCGCTTCATGGCGCGCCACCGCTACAACCCCGTCGTCAAGGTGGCGCTGCTGCCGGTGCTCGGGACGCAGAAGTTCACGACGCGCCAGCCGACCGACGATATGCTCGAAGTCGCGATCTGCGCCTTCAACG
>CBJLKR010000153.1:0-5888 GCA_966423695.1 uncultured bacterium
GGCTCGGCAACGACCTGCCACCGCTCACGGTGGTCGCCTGCACCGTCATGATCCTGCAGTTCGACGTCGGTCTACACTCGCGGCGGTTCGGCTACGTCTTCGGGGTTGCGCTCGCCGGGCTCGCGCTGCTGTGGCTGTACGCGGCCACCCGGCTGATGGTGGCTCCCAGCGCGCTCATCGCGTGGACGCTGTTCCTGGCGGGCATCGGGGGTCTCGCGCTGCTCGCCGTCCGCTCGGTGCAGCGTGACCTCGGGCTCCAGGTCGAACGCCAGAGCTCGCTCCTGGCCACGCTCAGCGACCTCGGCGAAGGCATCGTCATCACCGAGAACGGTCGCTTTGTCGCGGGCAACGACGCGTACGTCAACCTCACCGGCTACACGCGCGAGGAGCTGCTCGCGATGCCATCGCTCATCGAGCTCGCCCCGCCCGGCGACCGCGAGCGCCTCGGTTCGAACCTCACGCGCCGGCTGAACGGCGCGGAGGCTCCGGCCCGGTACACGTCCGCGATCCTCGCCAAGGGCGGCCGCCGCGTCGACGTCGAGGTTGCCATCCACCGCGTCGCCAGCCGCCGCGACCAGCTGCTCACCCTCGTCAACGACGTCACCGAGAAGCTGCGCGCGGAGAACGCCGAGCGCGAGATGGAGACGCGGTTCCGAACCCTCTTCCAGGAGGCGCAGGCCGGAATGGCCTTCGCCGCCGTCGACGGCCGCATCACGACCGTCAACACGACGTTTTGCGAGCTCGTCGGTTACACCGACGAGGAGCTGCGCACGCTTTCGCTGCTGGACATCACCCATCCGGACGACGCCGTGGCCCTGCAGGAGGCGATGCACTCGATGCTGGCGGGCGAGGAGGAAGGCCGCCGGATCGAGAACCGCTACACGCGCAAGGACGGAGAGCACGTCTGGGTGGACCTGACCATGCGCCTCGTCCGCGGCGGCGACGGCCGGCCGAGCTACTTCCAGACCGTGGTGGTCGACATTCGCGACCGCAAGCGTGCGGAGGTTCTGCAGGCTGCGCGCTTCGCCGTCACGCAGGCGCTCGTCACCTCGCCGGGCTGGGACAAGGCCGCGCCGGGTGTCCTCGAAGGTCTGTGCCGCGCGCTCGACTGGGAGCTGGGCGAGTACTGGGAGGTGGACGCAGCGCGCGAGGCGATGCATTTCGTCACGTCGTGGAAGCGGCCCGGCCGCGACACGACGGTGTTCGAGGCGACAGCCTCCGGCCAGGTCTACCGCCGGGGCGAGGGCCTCGCGGGACTGGTGTGGGAGGCCGGCAAACCCATTGCGATGCCCGACCTCGCAGGCGAGGCGTCGCCGCGCGCGGCCGCGGCGGTCGCCGCGGGTCTGCACGGCATCGTCGGCTTCCCGGTGCGCAGCGGGCGGCGCGTCGTCGGCATGATCTCGCTCCACACGTGGGCCGCACGTGAGCTCGACGACGGTTTGCTCGCCGTCATGGTCGACGTCGGTTCGCAGATCGGCGAGTTCGTCGAGCGCAAGCGCGCCGAGGTCGCGCTGCAGGAAAGCGAGAAGCGGATGCGTTCGGTCCTCGACAACGTCTCCGACGGTCTCGCGACGATCGACCAGAACGGCATCATCGAGTCAGCGAACCCCGCCGTCGGCAAGCTGTTCGGCTACACCGAACAGGAGCTGATGGGCGAGCAGGCGGCCCTCTTGATCGCGACCACGCACCGCGCCGCGTTCGACAACTACCTGCAGCGACGGCTCAAGCTCGAAGCGCCCGCCGGCGGAGCGCACGAGACGATGGGCAAGCGCAAGAACGGATCGCTTTTCCCGCTCGAGTTCGTCGTCAGCTCGATGCAGGTCGGCGCGCGGCGTCTCTTCATCGCCACGCTGCGCGACATCTCAGAGCGCAAGGCGCACACCGACGCGCTCGAGTACCAGGCCCTGCACGACGCGCTCACCGGTTTGCCGAATCGAAGCCTTTTCGGTGACCGCCTGCGCCAGGCGCTGCTCGCCGCGCGGCGCAACCAGAAGATGTTCGGCGTCCTGCTCCTGGACCTCGATCGCTTCAAGGACATCAACGACGCGCTCGGCCACGATCGTGGCGACAGCCTGCTGCAGGAGGTGACGGCCAGGCTGCGCGGCGTGCTGCGCGCGACGGACACCATCGCGCGCCTCGGAGGCGACGAGTTCGCCGTCCTCACCACCGACGCGCGCCACCCCGAAGACGTGGTCGCGACGGCAAAGAAGATCCTCGGCTCGCTCGAGGGCCCGTTCGCGATCGGCGACCAGATGGTCGAGACCGGCGCCTCCATCGGCATCGCGATGTACCCGGTGCACGGCGACGACCCGAGCACCCTGCTGCGCCGCGCCGACGTGGCGATGTACGTTGCCAAGCGCTCGGGCGGCGGCTTCGCGCTCTATCAGCCGGAGCACGAGGCGCAGACGCTGCGCCGCTCCGGCCTCGCCGGTGAGCTTCGCCGCTCGATCCCGCAGGGCGAGCTCGTCCTGCATTACCAGCCGCAGGTCACGCTCGCGACCGGCGCGATCAGCGCGGTCGAGGCGCTCGTGCGCTGGAACCATCCCCGCGAGGGCCTCATGCCGCCCGACCGCTTCATCCCGATGGCGGAGGAGACCGGCATCATCCATCCCCTGACCTCGTGGGTCATCGACACCGCGCTCGGCCAGCTGTGCAGGTGGCGCGAAGAAGGCCTCGACCTCTCGGTGTCGATCAACGTCTCGCCGCGCAACATCGAGGACCACTCCCTGGAGGAGATGGTCGCGCGGGCGCTGGGAAGCTTCAAGGTCGAGCCGAGCCGGCTGACGCTGGAGATCACGGAGGGCATGGCGATGGCGGCGGCCGCGGCCAAGGCGCTGCACCGGCTGCACGAGATCGGCGTGCGCATCGCGCTCGACGATTTCGGCACCGGCTATTCCTCTCTCCTCTATCTGATGCGCCTGCCGGTCAACGAGATCAAGATCGACCGCTCGTTCGTGTCGGCGCTCGCCTCCGACCCCGACTCGGGCGCGATCGTGCGCTCGGCCGTAGGGCTCGGACACAACCTCGGCCTGCGGGTCGTCGCCGAAGGCTTGCAGGACCGGATGGCCGAGGCCGTGCTCATCGAGGCAGGGTGCGACGCCGCGCAAGGTTTTCTCGTCGGCCGGCCGGCCGAGGAGGCCGAGATCACGGCCTTGCTGCACGCCCAGCGCACGAGCGCGATCACCAGCCCGGATTGAGGTCCCCGCTGATCCTCGGGGCGGAGGGCCAGCTTGGCTCCGAGCTTGCGCGCCTGCTGCCCGGCGCCGCGCTTCACGGCGTCCCCATCCACGACCCCGGCGCGATCGACGCCGTTTTCGCCCACCGGCGGCCGGACCTCGTCTTCAACTGCGCGGCCTACAACGCCGTCGACCAGGCGGAGCGTGAGCCGGCGGCGGCCATGGCCGGCAACGCCGACGGGCCGGGAGTGCTGGCGGCGGCGTGCCGCCGGTACGGAGCGACGCTCGTCCACTTCTCGACCAACTTCGTCTTCGACGGCACGCTCGACCGGCCGTACGTCGAGGCCGACGAACCGGCGCCGCAGTCCGCCTACGCCCGCTCGAAGCTGTTGGGCGAGCGGCGCGTGCTGGAGTCCGGCGCCCAGTCGCTGGTCATCCGCACCGCCGCCCTCTACGGCCGCCGGACCGGCTTTCCCGCCCGCATCGAGCGCCGCGCCCGTGAAGCCGACCGGATCGAGGTCGTCTCCGACCAGCGGATCAACCCGACGTTCGCGAAGGACCTTGCCCACGCCGCCATTCAGCTGGTCGAGCGGGAGACCCTCGGGATCGTGCACGCCGTCGGCGAAGGTTGCTGCGGCTGGGACGAGTTCGCGCGGGCGGTCCTGGCCGAGCTCGGACTTCCCAACGAGGTCGTCTCCGTCAAAACCGGAGACTTTCCCGCGCCGGCCACCCGGCCCAGGAACGGCTGCCTCGGGTCGACCCGGATCGCCCCCCTACGGCCCTGGAGGGAGGCTCTTCACGAAGCTCTGAACCCATAAAAAAGGCTCGGGCCGGGCGATTTCTCGACACCGGCTCCGAGCTTGGCTGCGGGGGGTGAGGTTCTAGATATGGATGAGGTCCGCGATTCCTTTCTGAAGGCCCGCGCGCCTGGCGCGCACTGAAAAGTTTGGCACGGATTTAGACAACACGGGTCGCGATCTCTACACAATTTCAACGACAAACCGACTGCGCTGCTCTGGAGATCCCAAGGGTCGATCTGGGTCGAGCTGGATAATCCGTCAAAATGCCGACTGCTTTTTGATATGGATTCGTTAGTCGACTTACAGACGCCTTGCAAAGATTGATCAGTTCGAGGGATGTGGCAGCCCGCCTTGGCGTGAGCCAGGCGACCGTGGCCCGGGCCGTGGCCCGTGGATTGCTCCGCCCGGCGCTCGTGACGCCCGGCGGCCATCGCCGTTTCAGCGAGACCGACGTCGAGCTCTACGCCGCGAGCCTGCAGGACGAGCCCGAGGGCGCCCGGCTGATCACGACCGGCGAGGCCGCGCGCCTCCTCGGGGTCAGCCAGCCGACGCTGAACCGCGCCGTGCGCCGCGGCCGGCTCCAGCCGACGCTGACGACGCCCGGCGGCCACCGCCGCTTCGACAGCGCCGAGCTGAGCGCGGCGCTCTACTTCGAGGGCTCGCGATGAGCGCGAACGGTGACGATCCGTCACATCTGATCGGGCAGCGCTCCGAGCCGGAGCGCGGCCTGGCCGGCCTGGCGTGGAGCGCCGTCCTCAACGGCGTCCTGGTGGCGGCCTTCGTCGTCGGCATCATCCCGATCGTCGCCATCGCGCACGGGTTTGTCGACCTCGTGCGGCAGTCGAAGACTGAGAGCGGCGCGGACTGGGTTGCCTACGGCCTCGCGTTCACGGGGCTGCTCCTGGGCGCCGTGTTCTTTGCATATGCGATCAAGTACTACCTGAGCACCGCGATGGTGCTGCTGACCACGCTGGTCGGCGCGCCGCGCAACGGCAATGGCACCAAGCCCGGCAATGCGAACGGCAACGGCACCGGACGCATCAACGGCAACGGAAACGGCTACCACATCGACCTCGGCTACCACCCCTTCGTCTCCATCCACGTCGCCGCGTACAACGAGGTGCGCGTCATCGAGCGGCTGTTGACCGCTCTCTCGCAGCTCGAGTACCCGGAGTACGAGGTCGTGGTCGTCGACGACTCCAACGACCAGTCGATCGACATCCTCCGGCGCTGGGTCGGCCGGCCGCGTTTCAAGATCCTGCACCGCAACAACCGCGCGGGCTACAAGGGCGGCGCGCTTCGCGAGGCGCTCAAGGTCATGGACCCGCGCACCGAGTACGTCGTCATCTTCGACGCCGACTCGGTCCCATTCCCGGACTCGATCGAACGCCTCCTTCCTTATTTCTATCGCGTCAGCGACGGCACCTCGACGGTGCTGGTCGCCGGCAAGCCCGTCACCTTCCCGACCACGGTCACCGACGCGACGTGGGCCTCCAACGGCAGCCGGCTGGCATATGTGGACGGCGACGGGAACCTGGTGTCCTCGCTGCCCGACGGCAGCGGGGTCCGGGTGCTGGCCCACGGCGGGCCCGGCATCGTGATCTCGAAACCGACGTGGAGCAGCGACGGCGGGGGCGTGGCCTTCGCCGAGTCGGTGAACGGCGTCTTCGGCCCGATCAAGATCGCCAAGGCCGACGGGTACGGCACCAGCGCCTCCGGGGGCGGCGACGGCTCCGCGGTGATCTCCGACTGGAGCATGGGCGACGGCGGGGCGTACTCGTCTCCGGACGCGGTCTACGTGCCGAACGGGACCAGCCCGGCGCAGAGCATCGTGCCGAACTTCTTCTTCCAGAATGTCCCGGTCGGCAGCGGCATGCCGGAGATCGGGGGCATCCGGAACTTCGCGCGCGAG
>CBJLKR010000154.1:0-5874 GCA_966423695.1 uncultured bacterium
GACCACCCCTCGAATTCGGTCGAGTTCGCGGCCCCGGGAGAGCGAGCCGCGATGGAGCCGCGGCTCGCTCGTTCTCTTCGGCCTCTTACGCGTGCCGGGGAGCGGGCACGGGAGTGGCTCGGCGGCGTCGCCAAGCGAGGTATCCGACCAGGACCAGGAGGGCCACCGGGCCGACCGCGCCCAGGGCGGTGACCACGTAGTTGATCGTCGTCACGAAGTTGTGCGCGGCGTCGTTGAGCGCGGTCACGAAGCCCCAGCTGTCGGCCGGCGTCGCGGGCGCGGGTGCGCCGGACTCGGTCAGCGTCACCGAGACGGAGCTGTACGCGGTGTTGTTGTCGAGGTACTGGATCTGGCCCTTGAGCTGCTCGATCTGGCCGGTTATCTGGCCGATCTGGTTCTGGACCGTGATGATGTCGCTGATCGTCTTGGCCTCGGTGAGCAGCGCCAGCATCGCGTTGCGCTGCGCCTCGGCGTTGGCCAGGCGCGCCTTCAGATCCACGTACTGGGCGCTCACGTCGGTGCCGGTGATGTGCTCGTTCTGCACCTTGCCGACCTTCGACAGCTCGTCGATGGCGGTGTCGAAGTGCGCGGCCGGGACCATGAAGTTGATGACGCCGGTGCGGATCTGGGCCGGCTGGTCGCTCACCGGGTTGGCCTGCGCGTCGGTGCCCGCGATGTAGCCGCCCTGCTCCTCGACCAGCGCGCGCACCGCGGCGAGCTTGGAGTCGAAGGAACCGTTGCCGACGGTGATGCTGAGCTGCGCCTGGCGGATGACCTGCGGACCCTGGAGCACCGGCACGGCGCTGCCCGGCGCGGTGGTCGTGCCGCCACCCGCCGTGCCCCCGGGAACGTCGGCCGGCTGACCGGACGTCGAACCCGTGCCGCCGCCGGCCTGCTTGTCGACGGAGCTGTAGTTGGCGGTGCCGCCGCCGCCGCTGCCACCGCCGCAGGCGGCCGCCACCGCAAGGATCGCAAGGACGATCAGGACCTTTCTCATATCGGAAACGGCCTCCTCGGGATGAATTTGACTGACCCAACGCGCCCGAGGTCGGGACGTAACATGGCCACGCCGTGCTGCAAGCGAGGGCCCTCGCCATCGACGTCGTCGCGCGCCGCGTCCTGTCCGACGCGAGCTTCACCTTCTCGCCCGGCGACAAGGTCGTGCTCGTCGGCCGCAACGGCGCGGGCAAGACGAGCCTGCTCAAGGTGCTGGCCGGAGAGGACGACGCGGCGGCCGGCGTCGTCCTCCGCCGAGGCACGCTCGGTTACGTGCCCCAGAACCCGCGCCCCCGAGGCGAGTCGACGGCCACCGCCCTGTCGCACATCCTCTCGGGCAAAGGGTTGGACCGCGCGCAGGCGCACCTCGCCGAGCTGCACCGCAGGCTCGAGACCGACCACTCGACCGCGGTGCTGGAGAAGTACGCCGACGCCGAAGAGCGGTACCGGCACGCAGGCGGTTACTCGGCCGAATCGGAGGCGCGGCGGATCGTCACCGGTCTCGGGCTGAGGCTCGACCGGGTCGATCTTCCCCTGGGCGTGCTGTCAGGTGGAGAGCGGCGTCGCGTGGAGATCGCGCGGGTCCTCTTTGCGGAGGCCGACCTGCTGCTCCTGGACGAGCCGACGAACCACCTCGACAGCGATGCCAAGACCTGGCTGATGGAATTCCTGCGCGACTACCGCGGATCGGTGATCGTCGTGAGCCACGACCTGGGCCTGCTCGACAAGTCGATCACGCGCGTGCTGCACCTCGACGCCGGCAGGCTCATCGAATACCGCGGCACGTACTCGCAGTACCAGGCGGCGCGCCGTCTCGAGGAGAAGCGCCTGACTTCGCTGGCCCACCGCCAGGAGGCGGAGATCCAGCGCCTCAGCCTGCTCGCCGAGGTGATGCGCCGCCAGACGGCGAAGCGCGCGAAGCAGGCGAAGTCGATCTTCACCCGCGTCGAGCGCATGAAGGCCGAGCGCGTCGCCGCCCCGCGCCGCGAACGGAAGATGAAGATCAGCTTCCCCGAGCCGCCGAATGCCGGGCGCCTGGTGCTGCACGTCAACGGCCTGGCGAAGGGCTATGGCGGTCCGCTCGTATTCAGCGGCGTGTCGTTCGAGGTCGAGCGGCGCGAGCGCCTGCTGGTCATGGGACTGAACGGCGCCGGCAAGACGTCGCTGCTGCGCATCCTCGCCGGCGAGAGCACGCCGAACGCGGGCAGCTTCCGCCTCGGCCACGGCGTGTCTCTCGGCTACTACGCGCAGGAGCACGAGGGCATCCGCCCGGGCGTGCCCGTGCTGACGCACATGCGCGAGCAGGCGCCCGACGCGGAAGAGCGCATGCTGCGGGCGCTGCTGGGCATGTTCGGCCTGACCGGCGACATCGCGCGCCAGGACGCGGGCACGCTGTCCGGAGGCGAGAAGACGAAGCTTGCCCTTGCGCAGCTCGTCGCCGGGCGCCACAACCTGCTGCTGCTCGACGAGCCGACGAACAACCTCGACCCGCCTTCGCGCACCGGCGTCGCCCACGCCCTGGCCGCGTGGCCTGGGACGATGGTGATCGTCAGCCACGACCCGGAGTTCGTCGAGGCGTTGCAACCCGGACGGGTCATGTTCATGCCCGAGGGCCGCGTGGATTACTGGGAGGAGGATCTCCTGGACGTCGTCGCCATGGCCTGACGCTGGAGAATTGAACGCATGAGCGTCGAAGCACGTGAGGTCGTCATGCCCGACCTGCAGGGCGCGGAAGAGATCACCGTCGGCGCGTGGAGCAAGTCGCGCGGCGAGCGCGTCGCCGAGGGCGAGACCCTGATGGAGGCGCACACCGATAAGGTCAACGCCGAGATCCCCTCGCCGGTGGCCGGCGTGGTCGAGGAGCTGCTGCTCGACGTGGGCGATCCCGTGAAGCCTGGGCAGGCGATCGCGCGCATCGCCCCTGAGTAGGACGTTGAAGGTCGCCGTCATCGGCGGCGGCGTGATGGGCGCCGCGACCGCCTGGAGGCTCGGCAAGCGCGGGGTCGAGGTCACTGTCTTCGACCGTCACTCGCCTCCGCACGCGCTCGGCTCGTCGCACGGCGAGTCGCGCATCATTCGCACGGCCTACTTCGAAGGCCCGTGGTACGTGCCGCTGCTGCAGGAGGTCTTCGGCCTGTGGCGCGAGCTCGAGACCACGAGCGGAAAGAAGATCTTGACGATGACGGGCGCGCTCATGATCGGCGCCGAGTCGTCGGAGAACGTGGCGGGCGCGCTCGCGTCGGCTCGGGAGCACCATCTCGACGCCGAGCTTCTCGACACGGCCACGCTCCGGCGCAGGTTCCGCGGCCACGTCGTCCGCGAAGGCGAGGTGGCGGTCCTCGACAAGCAGGCCGGCGTCCTGAACCCCGACCTCGCCGTGGAGGCCATGCTCGGCCAGGTCGCGGACGTGCAGCGAGAGACCGAGATCAGCTCGATCGCCGAGCTGCGGCGGAGGTTTGACCGTGTCGTTGTCGCCGCGGGACCGTGGACGCCCGAGCTGATCGACTGGATCCCGCTCAAGGTCGAGCGCCAGGTGCACGGTTGGTTCGTCGTCGCCCGCGACGCCGATTGGTTCGGCCCCGATCGCTTCCCCGCGTTCGTCCGGTTCTCCGAAGAGTCGGGCTTCATGTACGGCATCCCGTCGCTCGACGGCAAGACGGTCAAGGTCGGACGGCACCACGATGGCGAGATCACGACGCCGCAGACCATCCGCCGCCGCGTCGATGAGTACGACCTCGACCCGCTCCGCCTGCTGACGTCGAAGTACATGCGCGGCGTGAGCGGTCACGTCGCGCGGACGCTGACGTGCATGTACACGAACACGCCCGACGGCCATTTCGTCATCGACTTCAGCGCCGACGACGCGAACGTCGTCGTCATCAGCGCGTGCTCAGGTCACGGTTTCAAGTTCGGGCCGGTCGTGGGCGACATCGCCGCCGACCTCGTCTGCGAGGGCGGTACGCGACGCGACATCTCGCGCTTCTCAGCCTCTCGCTTCGCGACGCCCTCGCACGTACCAGGCGACGACCGCGGCGGCGACGGCTAGCGCAATCACGATCGCGGCCTTCTCCAGGGGCCCGCTGATGCGGTCGTAGTTGCGGCCCAGCACGTAGCCCGCGTACGCCAGCGCCGCGCACCACGGCAGCGCGCCGACGAAAGTCAGGACGGAGAAGCGAACCAGGTCGACTCGCGCCAGGCCGGCGGGAAACGAGATGTAGGTCCGGATCACCGGGAGGCAGCGGCCGGCGAGGACGGCGAGGAGTCCCCAACGCCGGAACCACCCGTCGGCGAGCTCGACGTGGTGGCGGCGGATGCCGACGTAGCGGCCCGGGCCGAACAGCAGCGGCTCGCCGAACCGCGCCGCCAGCCCATACGCGATGAGGGAACCGGCGAGGTTCGCTGCCGCTCCGACCACGATGGCGGCGACCAGGTTCATGTGCCCGGCGGCGGCCAGCAGACCGGCGGTCGGCATGATGACCTCGCTCGGAAACGGGACGCCGCAGCTCTCGACGACCATGAGCACGAAGACGGCGACCAGCCCGTAGGCCGCGATGAAGTTGCTGACGGCCGCTGTCAAACGGTCTGGACCTGGGCCGCTTTCACCGCGCGGAACGGCAGCGTCCTCACCTGCTGGTCGTCGATGAGGATCTCGAAGTTGTAGAAGCCCGGCCGGTTGATGGGCACGGTCGTGATGTTGATCACGATGCTGGCCGCCAGGTCCCAGCCGTGCGGGAACTCGGCGGGCACCTGGCGTGCGGGGAGGTTCAGGAGGATCGGCTGCGGCAGCACGGCCTGGCCGTCCTCGTCGCTGCAGTGCACCTCCAGCTTGTGAGGGCGCTCAGTCTCCAGGCGGGTCGTCAGGAGGCGGAGCACGATGACGCCGCCGAACGGCGTCGGAAAGGTGTCACGGACCAGGGTGTCGAAGCCCGCGCCCAGGATGTAGACCAGGCCGTTCGGCGGGGCCTCGGCGGCGTTGGCGAGCAGCGCCCAGTCGAGCCTCACGCTTGCTTGACGACGTCGCCGCCCTTGACGACGAGGTGGACGTTCTCGGGTCTGGCGAGCAGCTCGAGGTTCTGCAGCGGGTCGCCCGGCACGCCGATCAGGTCGCCCCACGACCCGTGCTCGAGCCGGCCCGCCCCCTGCATGCCGATGGTGTCGGCGGCTACGGTGGTCGCGGCGCGGATGCAGTCGATGGGCTCCATGCCCAGGTCGCGCATGAGCAGGAACTCCTCGCCGTTGGTCCCGTGCGGGCCGACCCCCGTGTCGGTGCCGAACGCGATCTTCACGCCCGACTCGATCGCGAGCTTGATGCTCGCCTTGTGGTCGTCGATGACGGCCTTGGCCTTGCCGATCGCGTAGGCCGGCATCTTCCCCGCCTCGGCGTGGCGGATGACCCAGTGGGGCGCGACCAGAGTCGGCACGACGGCGTTGCCTCCGTCGAGCATCATCTCGATCGCGTCGCCGTCGAGCCAGATCGCGTGCTCGATCGTCGACACGCCCGCTTTGAGCGCGTTCTTGATCCCGACGTTGGCCTGCGCGTGCGCCATGACCTTGCGGCCGTGCGCGTGCGCCTCCTCGACCGCGGCGGTGATCTCTTCGAGCGTCAGCATCGCGTGGTGCGGCTGGTCGCCGGGCGACAGGACGCCGCCGGAGGTGCAGAGCTTGATCCAGTCCGCGCCCGCGCGAATGACCTCGCGGACGCGAAGGCGCATGTTCTCCACCCCGTCGACGACCATGTACGGCCGGTCCGGCAGCGGGATGTCGAGGTCGGCGCCGCACATGAAGTGCGAGTCGGTGTGGCCGCCCGTCTGACTGAGGGCGCTGACGGTGACGAACATGCGCGGGCCGGGGAAGTAGCCCGCGTCGATCGCCATCTTG